>NZ_JBEZGQ010000203.1:0-10916 GCF_040650095.1 Actinoplanes sp. NPDC048791
ACCGCTGCCGCTGCCGTGCACACCCCGTACGCGGGCACCGCAATCCCCGACGCGGCCTGGGCCGCGTCGGCGGGTGCGTCCGTGGCGCTGGCCTGGTGGCGCTGGAGTGACCACCGGGCGCTGGCCGCGATCCCGGCGCCGCCGCCCGCCCCGCCGGCCATCCCCGGCCAGCGGCTGGTGGCGGCCGTCGAGCGGTTCCCGGCGGGCCGGCAGGTGCTGCAGGAGGTCCGCCGGCACAAGGAGCGTTACGCGCTGCGCGGTTCCGCCGTCGCCCAGGCCTGGGACAGGCTGGACCGGGCGGCCATGACGCTGACCGGGCTGGCCGGCCGGCTGACCGGGCCCGGCGAGGCCGCGATGCTGGAGGCCGCGGTGGCCGAGCAGTGGCTGCGGGACCTCGGCCAGCGGGTGGCCAGCGTCGAACGGGCGATCCCGCTCAGCCCGCCGGATCAGCGCCCGGGGATCGAGCAGGCCCACGAGAGCCTGGCCAAGCAGTTCACCGAGGGCGTGGGCGCGTACGAACGGCTGGTCGCGGCTGCGGCGAGCTATGTCGCCGAGGAGGGCCACCCCGCCTCCACCCAGCACCCGGCGCTCGGTGGCCTGATCGAGGCGACCGACCGCCTGCGCGGCATCGCCGAGGGGCTGTCCGAGCTGCGGCGGCCCGCCACCCCCGCGGCCTAGGAAGAGCCTTCAGTCCGTGGCTGGCAGCGCGGGCACCAGTAGGTGATCCGTTCCTCCTGGTCCTCTTTCTGGATCGCCGAGCCGCAGCGCCGGCAGGGCTGCGCCCGCCGACCGTAGACGTAGCTGGTCTGTCCCCGGCGCAGGGAGCCGGTGGTGGTCTGGGTCCAGCGTCCGCGGTTGGAGGCCACCAGCTTCTGCGCCAGCTTCACCGTGCCGGCCAGGTCCGCCACCGCGGAGACCGGCGTCCACGGCCACAGCCCGCGCAGGAAGAGCGTCTCGGCCTTGTAGAGGTTGCCGACCCCGGCGAGGTTGCGCTGGTCCAGCAGCGCCTCACCGATCGGGACGTCCGGCTTCGCCGCGATCCGCCGGACCGCCTCATCGGCGTTCCAGTCGGCGCCGAGCAGGTCCGGTCCCAGGTGGCCCAGCAGCTTCTCCTCCTCGGCCGTGGGCAGCAACGCCACCTCGTGCAGGTGGTAGCCGACCGCCACCGAGCGTTTCGTCCGCAGCACCACCCGGATCAGGTGCGCCGGGCGGCCGGTCCAGCGCTCACCCGGCGCGTACGCCCGCCAGGCACCGTCCATCCGCAGGTGCGAGTGCAGGGTCATGGCCCGTTCGCCGCTGGTCAGCCGCAGCAGCAGGTGTTTGCCCCGGCTCGCCGACTCGGCCACCGTCCAGCCGGTCAGGTCGGTCGTCGCGAGCTGCGGCACCCGGAAGTCCGAGCCGGTCAGCACGTCGCCCTGCAGCGCGCGTTCGAGGACTCGTGCCGTGTTCCATACGGTGTCACCTTCGGGCATGGCTCTGCTCCTGCCCAGCCGACAGCATCGCAATCATCGCGGCCGGTTCCAGCGTGGCGCCACCGGCGTCGGCGGCGGCCCGGGTCACCGGATCGAGGGCCTGGTCGAGGGCGTTGTTCAGGGCGGCCGAGGTCGTCGGGTCGGTGGCTTCGGGCCGTAGTCCGCGGCGGGCGCCCTGGTGGCGTACGGCGGCCAGCAGCGTCGCACCCAGCTCGGGGCGGCCGCTCAGCGTGAGGGCGTACGCGCCGGTGTGCAGGCAGGAGAGCACGTTGCCGTCGTCGTCCTCCTCCCGGAACCGGCCCAGGGCGGCACCGAGCTCGCGCAGCGCCGCGGCCGGATCGGGGTCGGCCGGGACCAGCCAGGCCCGGGCCAGCAGCAGCTCGCTCATCGCGGCGATCCAGTTCTGCCGCAGCTCACTGGCGTGCGCGGCCGCGCCCTTGAGCACCCGGCGGCTCTCCAGCAGCTCACCGAGCCCGGTCAGGGCCCCGCCGAGCGCCATCTCACCGGCCGGCGTGGCCCACCGCTCGCCGATCCGCACACTCACCGCGATCGACTCCCGGGCCCGGACCGCGGCGGTGTCGTAGTCGCCGCGCGCCGACCACAGCAGCGACTCGTAGTAGCGCAGCTGACTGACCAGGCGCCACCCGTCCTGGCTGTCCGGCTCCGCGACCAGGGCCTTCGCCTGCCACAGGCACTCGGCGGCACCGTCGACGTCCCCGCCGATGAACCGCAGGGTCCCGCAGGTGGCCAGCGCGAGCGCCCGGTCGAACGCGGGCGCGTCCGGCGCCCCGGCCAGGGCCGTGGTCAGCAGCCGCAGCCCTTCGGCCACGTGCCCGCCCCGGAACCAGAACCACTCCAGCAGCCCCGCCGTCCGCAGCGCCGCTCCGGGGTCCGCGACGAGGTCGTGGGCCAGCGCGGCGCGCAGGTTGGGCACCTCCCGGTTGAGCACCCGGCTCTGCTGGATCTTCGCCGGTGAGGTCGACTCGGGCGCGAGGATGGTGGCCCGGATGCCGGCCGCCGCCGCGTACGCGGCCACCGAGGAACCGCCGTTGCCGCTGCTGTCCTCGAGCATCTCGGTGACGCCCTGCGTGGCCAGGGCCGACATCATCACGGTGGTGCCGCGGTCCTTGAAACTGGCGGTCGGGTTGAACCACTCCGGCTTGACCGACAACGGCACCCCGTCGACGTCGAACGGCAGCAGCGGCGTGAGCCCTTCGCCGAGGGTGATCCGCCGGCCGAGCGGCTGCGGCAGCGCGGCGGCGTAACGCCACTGCGACCGTACCGTGGTGTCCACGTCGTCCCGGGTGATGCCGGGCAGCGGCTCGACCAGCAGCGGCGATCCGTCGTCGCCGCGCCAGCGCGGCTCGTCCAGCGGGTAGCGGCGTCCGGCCCGGTCCACAAGCATGGACCGATCTTGCCAGAGCCGGCGATTTTTTCTTCGAAAGGACTTGGCACTCCCCCGGGCACAGTGCTAAAAAAATACTTGTCGCTGCTGCTCATCGCGGTGATGGACCACCTCGATGCGCGGCACGACCTCGGCAGATCTGATCTGAGCCGAGCGCCACGCGCCCGCCGGGCAGGCCGGCGGGCCACGTCGAGGAGGTGGATCCCGTGGTGCTGACTTTCGATCCTTTCCGCGAGTTCGACCGGCTGGCCGGGCAGATGTTCGGCGGAGCCGCGGGCAGCACGGCAACCCTGGCGATGCCGATGGACCTGTACCGCTCAGGTGACCACTTCGTCCTGCACTGCGACCTGGCCGGCATCGACCCCGGCTCCGTCCAGGTGGACGTCGACAACCGGGTCCTGACGATCCGCGCCGAACGAAGCGCACGCACCGACGCCGACGTCCAGTGGGTCCGCCGCGAACGCGCAACCGGCACCTTCGAACGCCGGCTCACCCTCGGCGACGGTCTCGACCTCGACAAGATCGCCGCAACCTGGCAGGACGGCGTCCTGACCCTGACCATCCCGGTGGCCGAAGCCGCCAAGCCCCGCCGCATCGAGATCACCACCGGCACGCCCGCCGTGACCGGCGAGGCGGCGCCGCAGCAGGCGATCATGAGCTCCTGACCGCACTCCTCCCGAACGCCCGGCGGGCGGTTACGCCCGCCGGGCATCAAGCTGCGGACTGGGCCGGGGCGGGCGGTGCGCCTGCCCGGATTCGGCCTCAGCCAGGAGCAAGCAGGCGATGCGCCCGCAGCGGCTGCGGAGACGAGATGCATCCGGCAGCGGAGACCGAGCGTGGGACGGGTTAGCGGGCGATGCGTCCGCCGGGCCCAGGCTTACGCGGAAGCGGAGCCAGCGGGCGGTGCGCCGTAGCGGCTCGGAACCGCCACGCACGAGACTCCCCCGGCGGGCGGTGCGCCCGCCGGGGGAAAGGTCCGACCGCGGGAAGACGAGCGTGCGATACGCCCGCTCTGGGAAACCACCGACCGCGGGGAAGACCAGCGGCGATGCGCCGCAGAAGCATCAGGCGATGCTCGCGGGCGATACGCCCGGGAGTGGCTCCTACCGCCACGCACGACACCCTGGGTGGCGGGCGATGCGCCCGCCGCCGGGCAGGTCCGACCGCGGAGAGACCAGCCAGCGGTGCACCCGCGAGACAGGCCTACAGCACAGCGACGCTGGCGGGCGATGCGCCTGGCAGCGGTTCACGCCACGCACGAGACCCGCGCAGGCGGGCGATGCGCCCACCGGCGGAGGTCCGACCGCGTAAGAGGCGAGCGGGCGATGCGCCCGCAACACCAGGGCTGCCAGTGCTCCAAGACCACCACGCACGTGATCACAGGCCGGCGGGCGAAACGCCCGCCGGCCGCAGGCAGAGCCGGCGACCAACCACACCACCTCATGCCGGGAGCGGTAAGGCCCCCCGCCCGGCAGGTCTACAAGCGGTTCGGTTCCGGAGCGTCCGGGGGCAGGGCTAGGGTCGAGGTGATGAGCCCGGTCGAGCTCCGCCCCGCGATCCACCCCGGCGCGCCCGCGTCCGGTGCGGGTGTGGAGCGCTCAGGAGTTGCCGTGGCGAGCCGATAGGGCCGGGCGTGCAGGTACGTCCCGCAGTTGCCGCCGCGTTCGAGTCGTTGATCGCGGACATCTATGTGCGTCATGACGGGCTGGCCGGGCGGGCCCGGGAGCTCATCCGGCAGGCCACCGCCGACGGTGATCAGCGGCATGCCGATCTGGGGCGGCTGGTGCTGGCCGAGCTCGACAATCGGGGCGGGCGGGTCGCTGACGGGGTTCGGCAGGCGCGGGAGCTGCTCACCAGCAGCGAGGACCGGGTTGTGCTCGCCCACGCCCATGCGGTTGTCGCCGGCGGGTTGTGGCGCGCGGGTGACAACGCCGAGGCTGTGCGGCATGCGTATCCGGCCAACCGGATGCTCGAGGACGGTGATCCGCTCACCCTCCGGGTGGATCACGCGATCATTCTGGCGTTGCAGGTCAATGATCAGCGGATCGGCGGGATCTCGCACGGGGAGTTCGAGGCCGCGCAGCAGCTCGCCGATGCCTGTGGCCGGCCCGCGCTGATGCTGGCCAACCTGAACAACTGGGCCTGGTGTTCGTACACCCATGGTGATCTTGACAGTGCTTCGGCGCTGGTGGGGCGGATGCGGGCGCACAGCGAGCAGGCCGGGGAACCGTTGAACGCTTCCTGTGCCGACACCGTCGCCCGGATCTTGTTGGAGACCGGGCGGCCGCGGGAGGCCACTCTGGTGATCGAGGAGGCCATTGCGCGCGCCGCGCCCACCGATTCCGATGCGATTCCGGCCGCGCTCATCACGTTGGCCGACATTCAGCGGCGGGACGGCAATGTCGGCACCGCCATGCAGACCTTGGCCAGGTGCCGGGAGATCGCCGAGCGGGACCGGTTGCCCGATGTCGACGCGCTGGCGTTGCGGATGCTGGCCGGTTGCCATGCCGAGCTCGGTGACTTCCAGGCCGCGTACCAGGAGATGGTCGATTTTCATGAGGCCTGGACCGTGCGCCGCAGCGAGCAGAGTGAGGTCATGGCCCGGGTCGCGCACGCGCAGTACGCCGTCGACGAGGCGCACCGCAACACCGAGCTGTTCCGGGAGATGGCCGAGCGGGACGCGCTCACCGGCCTGTGGAACCGGCGCCGGTCGGACGCGCAGCTTGCCGCCGTGCTCGCCGCCGGGCGCCCGGCCGGGGTGGCCCTGCTCGACCTCGACCACTTCAAGCTGATCAACGACACCTGGACGCATGCCGTCGGGGACGTCGTGCTGTGCCGGGTCGCCGACATCCTGCGGTCGCTCGGCGGGCACGCCGGCCGGCACGGCGGGGAGGAGTTCATCCTCGTGCTGGACGCCGCGCTGCCGGACGCGGCGGCGACCTGCGAGGCGGCCCGGGCGGCCGTCGCCGCGTACGACTGGGAGGCCGTCGCCCCCGGTCTGCGGGTGACCACCAGCATCGGGCTGACCTCGCTACGCCCGGACGACGACGTCCACTCGGTCGTCCGGCGGGCCGACGAGCACCTGTACGCCGCCAAGCGGGCGGGCCGGGACCGGGTGGTCAGCGGCCCCTGACGTCGTCGTCGCGGCCCGGGCGCCGTCCGCGCAGCAGCTTGCCGCCGAGGTTGACCAGGTCGTCGCCGACCAGCAGGAGCTCGCCGACGTAGGCCGAGGCGCGGTCCATCACCAGCAGCGCCCGGTCCAGGTCCTCCCGGTCGTCGCGCAACGACCACAGCCGTTCGGCCTGCTCCCAGGCGTGGGCCCGGGTCACCGAGACCAGCACCCGCTGGCTCCAGTCGTCCAGGTTGCCGACCAGGCGGTCGATCTTGAGCTGGAACGGGGTCGAGTAGCGCCGGCGCAGCCCGGGGATCTCCTCGAAGAAGATCTTGTTGACCAGCAGATAGTCCGGGTGGATCTCGTCCGGATCCGGCGGGCCCAGCTGCTCCCACGTGCTGACCAGGGCGAGCGCCAGGTCGTGGTTGATGTGCGCGTTGACGCCCAGCATGGCAGCGGCCAGCGGGGTGACGCGGTCGTCCTGGGCCCGGCGGAAGAGCACCTCCCACGCGTCCGGGGTGGCGGCGTCGTCGTCGCCCCACAGCCGCAACGCGGAGAAGTAGCGCTTGGCGAACTCGACGTCGAGCAGCTCCAGGAAGTCCTTGTTGCGCACGTCGGCGGTGCGCAGGGCCTGGGCCACCCGGTCGGTGATGGTGAAGTAGAGCGAGTTGAACGCGGCGACCCGGTTCTCCGTCGGCGGGGGCAGGCGGTCAAAGATCTGCTGCGCGGTGGTCAGGTGTTTGAGCACCGTGCTGATGTCGGGGCATTCGGCGCCGCAGAGGTCCGCGACCTCGATGTGCGCGGGGGCCCAGCCGCGCCCCCGCGGCACGGCGGGCGTGAGTTGCAGGCGCTCGTCGCGCAGCACGCCGGCGCTGCGCTGGGCGTCGTCACGGTCGAAGGTGACTGTCATCGATTCCTCCACGCCGTACACCATGGAGAACACGGTCCCGGCTGACCAGGGTCCCGGCGGCTACCCGACAGTAAATGCCGGATTGACCAGCTCTGCGAAGCGTACGGCGTCGACATTGCCGCCGGACAGGATGACGCCGGTGCGGCGCGGCAGGGGCCGGACCCGCCCGGCGAGCAGCGCGGCGAGGCCGGTGGCGCCGCTGGGCTCCAGCACGATGCGCAGCCGCTCGAAGGCGAACCGCATGGCGTCGCGGATCTCGTCGTCGCTGACCAGGACCACCTCGTCGAGCAGCCGGCGGTTGATCGAGAAGGTCAGCTCGCCGGGGATGTCCGCGGCCTGGCCGTCGGCGATCGTGCGCGGCACCGGAACGGCCACCCGCTCCCCCGCCGCCAGTGACCGCCGGGTGTCGTCGCCGGCCTCCGGCTCCACGCCGATCGTCCGGATCGCCGGAAACAGTCCCTTGGCCGCCGTGGCGCTGCCGGCCATCAGCCCGCCGCCGCCCACCGGCGTCAGCAGGGCGTCCAGCTCACCGGCCTGGTCGAGCAGCTCCAGCGCGGCGGTGCCCTGCCCGGCGATCACGTGCGGATGCTCGTACGGCGGGATCAGCGCCAGCCCCCGCTCGGCCGCCAGCGCGGCACCGAGAGCGACCCGGTCCCCGGTGTAGCGGTCGTAGGTGACGATCTCGGCGCCATAGCCCGCGGTGGCCTCCTGCTTGGACGCCGGGGTGTCCGCGGGCATCAGGATGACCGCGGTCGTGCCGAACTCCCGGGCAGCCAGCGCGACCGCCTGCGCGTGGTTGCCCGACGAGTACGCGGTGATGCCCCGGGCCCGCTGCTCGGGGTCGAGCCGGGAGACGGCGTGATAGGCGCCGCGGAACTTGAAGGCGCCGATCCGCTGGAAATTCTCGGCCTTCAGGTGCACCTCGGTGCCGGCCAGCCGGTCCAGGGTGCGGGAGCGCAGCACGGGCGTCCGGTGCGCGACACCGTGGAGCCGGGCGGCAGCCTCACGGACATCGCCGAGCGTGACACTCACGCGGCGGCACCGCGGAGGATGGCGTCCACCAGGCGCTCGGCGAAGTTGTCCTCGGCGACCTGCGGGTTCCAGTGCATCATGTTCTGCATCGCCGTCGGGCCGGAGAGCATCAGCAGGGTCAGCTCCACGTCCAGGTCGGCGCGCAGCTCGCCGGTCGTGATGCCCCGGCGCAGCACGCCGCGCATCACGTCCCGCCGCGGCTCGATGACGCCCTGGTAGATCCGCCGCATCTCGGGGCTCTTGGCGATCTCCGGCAGCAGGCACATGGTGACCTTGCCGTAGTGCTCCATCCGCTTGTTGCGCATGGCCGAGATCAGCATGATCAGGTCGTCGCGGACCGACTCGCCCACCGGCTCCGGCAGCGGGCCCTTCATGGTGGCCACCGCGTCGACCAGCAGCGCCTCCTTGTTGGGCCAGCGCCGGTAGATCGTCGCCTTGCCCACGCCGGCCTTGGCCGCCACCGCCTCGATGGAGACGGCGTCGGCGCTCTGGCCCGAGCTGAGCAGGTCGAAGACCGCCTGAATGATGGCCTGGTCGGCCTGCGCGTTGCGCGGCCGGCCAGGAGCCTTGCGGTCCTGGCCGGCCGGTTCGTCCACGCTGACCGTCGTCATGGGCTCCATTGTTACCGAGCCTTCATGTCGTGGCCACCTGCCCCTGTCATGACGCGTCGACCAGTGCGATGCCCTGCTCCTCGGCCAGCCCCTCGGCTGTCGTCGGGGCGGGGACGCCGGCCGGCGGCTTGCCCGGCAGCCAGACGGCCGCCACCAGTGCGCCCAGCAGCGCGAAGATGGTGCTGCCGATGGATGCGTAGTGCATCGCGGTGATGAAGGCGTCGTTGGCCGAGCTGATCAGCGCGGCCCCGCCCGGTCCGGCCTGGGCCGCCACCCCGTACGCGCCGGAGATGGATTCCTGGGCCACCTCGCGGGCGGCGTCCGGCAGGCCGGCCGTGGCCGTCGTGACGTCGTCGCGGTACGAGGAGGAGACGACCGCACCCAGCGCGGCCACGCCCAGGGCGCCACCGATCTGCCGGATGGTGTTGCTGACCGCCGAGCCGACGCCGGCCTTCTCGCGGGGCAGCACCGACATGATCGCCTCGGTCGCGGGCGGCATCACGTTGGCCATGCCGACGCCCATCAGGAAGAACAGCGCCCCGACGACCCAGATCGGCGTGGTCTCGCCGACGACCATCCAGCCGGCCAGCCCGGCCGCGACCAGGAGCAGGCCGATGGTGCTGACCAGCTTCGGGCCGAACCGCTTGACCATCGCGGCGCTGCGCGGCGCGAAGACCATCTGGGCCGCGGCGAACGGCACGAACAGCGCGCCGGAGGCCAGCGGGCCGTAGCCGCGGACCAGCTGCAGGTAGAAGGCGCTGAAGAACATGGCGCCCATGGCCGCGAAGAAGACCAGGCCGATGGCGCCGACCGAGGCGGAGAACTGCGGGATGGCGAAGAGCTTGACGTCCAGCGACGGGAAGGCGATGCGGCGCTCGTACAGGATGAAGCCGGTCAGGACCGCGACCGCGGCGATCAGCGTGCCCCAGGCCTCGGGCTGGCCGAAGCCCTTCTCGCCGCCCTCGATGACGCCGTAGGTGAGCAGGGTGAGCCCGACGATGCTGAGCAGCACGCCGACGATGTCGATGCGGCCCGGGCGGGGGTCGCGCGACTCGGGGACCAGCACGCTGACCAGCACCACGCCGGCGATGACGACCGGCACGTTGATCAGGAAGACCGAGCCCCACCAGAAGTGCTCGAGCAGCAGGCCGCCGACGATCGGGCCGATCGCGACGCCGAGGCCGACGGCGCCGGCCCAGACGCCGATCGCCCGGCCACGCTCACGCGGGTCGAAGACGTTGGAGATGATCGACAGGGTCGACGGCATGATCGCCGCCGCGCCGAGGCCCATCAGCGCGCGGGCCCAGATGAGCTGGTCGGCGGTCTGGGCGTAGGCCGAGACCAGGGAGGCGATGCCGAACAGGGCCAGGCCCACGGTCAGGGTGATCCGGCGGCCGAGCCGGTCGGCCAGGATGCCGGCGGTGAAGAGCAGACCGGCGAAGACCAGGGTGTACGAGTTGATGGCCCATTCGAGCTGGCTCTGGCTGGCGCCCACCCCCTCGTCCGGGTCGGCGATGGTCCGCAGGGCGACGTTCAGGACGGTGTTGTCCAGCACGACCACCAGCAGGCTGATGACGAGTACGGCGAGAATGGCCCAGCGCCGGGGATGCCCGGTGTTCTCTGCGGTGGGAACGTCCATGTGGTGCCACTCCTGAGTGTGGAGGCTGATCCGATACGGAACAGTTCCGTATCTCTGGCCGACCGTAGACCTGTCCGGCTCGATACGGAACAGACTCGTATCGTATTGTGGGTCTCGTCACCCTTGATCGGGTCGCTAGAGTCGGTGCCCGTGCACGCCGTACGGCCGGCCACCGGCTTCCTCGCCGGGGTCCTGACCGCCGTCCTGGCCCTGATCTGCCTGGTCATCGGCGGGATCGTGCTCCTTCCGGCACTTCTGGTGCCGCGCTGGAGGCCGGCCGCCCGGCGCTGGGCCCGGGCCGGGGCCGACCGGCTCGTCGCCGTCGAACGGCGCCGCCGCTCGCTGTTCTTCGGTGAGCAATGGCCTCCCGCCCGGCAACCACTGCCCTACCTGCTCGCCCGCGTCGGTGCCGGCCTGCTCGCCGGCGTCGTGCTGGGCCTGCTCGGGGTCGGTCTGGTGCTGGCCGTCCTGGTCGTGCGCGGGCTGGTACGCGGTTCGCTGGGCGGCTGGGACCTGCTGGCCCAGCTGGTGCTCGGCGGCGTGCTGCTCTTCCTCGACCTCCAGGGTGTGGTGGCCCTGGCCCGGCTCGACACGAGGCTGGCCCGCCGGCACCTCGGTCCGCCCGAGCACGAGGTGCTGCGGCGCCGGATCGCCGAGCTGTCCGCGAGCCGGGCCGGGATCGTGCAGGCGGTGGACCGGGAACGCCGGCGCATCGAGCGCGACCTGCACGACGGC
>NZ_JBEZGQ010000204.1:0-10858 GCF_040650095.1 Actinoplanes sp. NPDC048791
TGGTGTTGGTCCCCAGCGCCTCGATCCGCTGGTTGATCGCCTGCGCGGAGGCGCCGATCGCGGCGTCGTTGACGACGCCGACGGCGAGGCCGCGCGGGGAGAGATCAAGCTTGACGAGCGACGACGGTACGAGCAATGCCCCGATCAGTCCCGAATACCAGGAGTCGCGGTGTTTGGTATGGGCTGCGAGCGCCTCCGGGGTCCCGATGATGCCCGGCGGCAGCAGGGACGCGTCATCGACGAGTCCTGCGAACAGCGGCGGCACCAGCGTTGACACGAAACTGAACCTAATGGACGCTTCGAGAGGCGGACAACACCGTCCGTAATGTCAGTTTTCTAGGGGTGGTGGCAACGATGCCGTACTACCGCAGCGTCGGGGAGATCCCTCGTAAGCGGCACACCCAGTTCCGCCGGCCGGACGGCGGACTCTACGCGGAGGAGTTGATGGGCCAGGAGGGCTTCTCCTCCGACTCGTCCCTGCTCTATCACCGGTACGCGCCGACGGCGATCAGCTCGGCGGAGGTGCACGAGCCACCGGCCACGAGCCAGTCGCCGAATCTGCCGCTCAAGCCGCGCCACCTGCGTACCCACAAGCTCGATGCCGGCCCGGGCGACGCGGTCCTGGGCCGCCGCCCGCTGCTGGCCAACGGCGACGTCCGGATCGGCTACGTGGTCGCCGACCGTCCGTCACCGCTCTACCGGGACGCCGTAGGCGACGAATGCCTGTACGTCGAGGAGGGCGCCGCCACGATCGAGACGACCTTCGGTGCGCTGCGGGTCGGGGCCGGCGACTACGTGATCATCCCGACCTCGGTGGTGCACCGGATCGTGCCGGACGGCCAGGTGCGGATGCTGACCATCGAGGCGACCGGGCACATCGGGCCGCCGAAGCGCTACCTGTCGGTGCGCGGGCAGTTCCTGGAGCACTCGCCGTACTGCGAGCGCGACGTCCGCGGCCCGGACGAGCCGCTGCAGGCCGAGGGCACCGACGTCGAGGTGTACGTCAAGCACCGCGCGGGCTGGACCCGGCACGTGTACGCCCACCACCCGTTCGACGTGGTCGGCTGGGACGGCTGCCTGTACCCGTGGGCGTTCTCGATCCACGACTTCGAGCCGATCACCGGGCGCGTGCACCAGCCGCCGCCGGTGCACCAGACGTTCGAGGGGCCGAACTTCGTGGTGTGCTCGTTCGTCCCGCGCAAGGTCGACTACCACCCGCTGGCGATCCCGGTGCCGTACAACCACCACAACGTCGACTCGGACGAGATGATGTTCTACACCGGCGGCAACTACGAGGCCCGCCGCGGTTCGGGCATCGAGCAGGGCTCGATCTCATTGCACCCGTCGGGCTTCACGCACGGCCCCCAGCCGGGCGCGGTGGAACGCGCGATCGGCGCCGAGGCCTTCGACGAGCTCGCCGTCATGGTCGACACCTTCCGCCCCCTGGACCTGTGCGACGCCGCACTGTCCGTCGAGGACACTGCGTACGCCTGGACCTGGAACAGGTGAGAAAAGGCGGGGGAGCTTGTGGCTCCCCCGCCTTCCTTTCCCCGGAGTGGTCGACTATCCGATGTGGAAGCTGTCGCCGTAGACGGCGAAGTCGAGCGGGGTGTTCAGGTCGAAGTTGCCGTTGCGCAGGAACACACGCTGGGCGGTGTCGATACGGGTGACGTCGGAGTGCGCTTCTTCTTTCTTCATCTCCACGACACGCTCGTCGAGGAACGCGTTCAGCCACGTGGTCTCGTTGCCGCCCTGCGACGGCGGCTTGGCCAGCTTCAGCGCCCGGCTGCGGATGGACCGCATGCCCTCGTAGCCGTGCACCACCGAGGCGTCGTAGTAGGCGAACTGACCCAGGGCCCGGACCCCGTCGGACTTGCCGTCACGCACGGACGGGTTGAAGTACACCCGGTCCCGCTCGGATTCCTGCGCGGCCTGGAACACCGGGTCGGCTGCCGCGGTCTTCCAGTCCCGGGTGAAGTTCGGGTCCAGCCCGGAGTGCGACGAGGTCCCGTTGACGTTGCGCAGCGCCGGCAGGTACTTGGCCAGCACGTTGCCCGGCTTGGTGGCCGTGTACGCCTCGACGAGCTCCAGCATGTCGCCGGTGCCGGAGCAGAAGCCGATGATCCCGGCGGTGTAGCCCCGGCCGTCCTTGATGTCCTCGATGTAGGAGAACTGGGCACGCCAGTTGAGCGAGGAGTTCTCGGCGGCCGAGACGATCTGCATCGCCACGTCCTTCTTGGCCGGGTTGTCCAGGCCGACGCCGCTGTTCGGCGGGGTCGTGGTGGGTGGCGTGGTCGGCGTGGTGGTGCCGCCGGGCAGGGTCCACTTCTGGTTGGCGCCGGTGCCGCAGGTCCAGATCTGCAGCCGGTTGCCGTTCGCGGAGTTGTTGTCGGGCACGTCGAGACACTTACCCGAGCCGGTGTTGATGAGTGTGCCGGCGGTGCCCGCGGTCCACTTCTGAGCGGCCGTACCGTTGCAGTCGTAGATCTGGATCTTGGTCCCGCTGGCCGTGCCGGCGGCGGCCACGTCGAGGCACTTGCCCAGCGCCCGGATCGTGTTGTCGGTGTTGCCGACGCTCCAGGTCTGAGCGCCGGTGCTGTTGCAGTCGTAGAGCTGCACGGCGGTTCCGTTCGCACTGTTGGCGGCGGCGACGTCGACACATTTGCCGCCGAGGCCCTTGATGGCTCCCGCGGTCGCCGCGCTGGCCGGCATGAGGCTGTAGGCGATGCCGGCCGCGGGGATCAGCACACCGCCGAGGGCGTACGCGATCAGCTTCTTGCGGCGGTGCGGTCGTGAGGGGATGGTCATGGCGCTCCTCGTGGGGGTGGAGGCGGGTGGGCGCGCAGGGTTGAGCCATCGATGACGGGCGTTGGGGGTGCCCGTCGCCGAGGCGATGAGTGGTCACGCTAGGTCAGTTAAGTTGATTAATCAATCCCCGTCGATTAATCGCTTTTGCCCGCTCCAGGGCTGATTCACCGGGCCGACTTGCCGCCTGGGGGAAACGCAGCGCGACGAAGTATTGACAGCTCAACAGCGGCAGCCCTACGGTCCAGCTAATTGTTAGCTGGTTTGCCAATCAACCGAGGGGGCTCCGTGCCGCGACTGGCGGGATCGTCCAAGCTGCTGCGCGCCATGAACGAGAGCGCGGCGCTCGCCCACCTGCTCGAGCCGGGCCGGCTCACCCGGGCCGATCTGCGCCGGCTGACCGCGCTCTCCACCCCGACCATCTCCGAGGTGCTGCGCCGGCTCACCGACGCCGGCCTGGTGACCGTCGTCGGCTACAACAGCGGCCGCCCGGGGCCGAACGCGGAGATCTATGCCGCCAATCCGGACGCAGCGTACGCCGCCGCCGTGTCGGTCCGCGACATCGGTGCCAGCGGGGCACCGTCGGTCGAGGCCGCACTCTGCGATCTGACCGGCGCTGTCCGGGCCCGGATTGCCACCCCGGTCGACTTCCTGCAGACCGATCCCCGTACCGCGCTGGTGGACGTCGTCGCCGAACTGAGCCGTGCGGCCGGCGTCCCGGCCGATCGGGTCCACCACGTGCAGCTCGGCGTGCCCGGCTCGTACGACGTCGGCGCGGCGACGATCCGGCACGTGGACGTGCCGGGCCTCGGCCGGGCCGGCCTGGTCCCGGAGATCGCCGCGGCGCTGGGCACCCACGTCGGCGTCGACAACGACGTCAACCTGGCCGCGGTGGCCGAGCGGCGCCGGGGCGTGGCCCGCGAGGTCGACGGCTTCGCGCTGCTCTGGCTCGGCCAGGAAGGCCTCGGTCTGGCCATCGACATCGCCGGCACGCTGATCCGCGGTGCGCGCGGTGGTGCGGGCGAGATCGGCTACATGCCGCTCTACTCACCGGATTCCACCCATCGCAAGGTCGACCTTCAGGACCTGTTCGGCGGCGCGGCCATCCTCGCCCTCGGCCAGGACCACGGCGTCTCCGGCGGCACCCCGTACGAGATCGTCGCCGCCGCGGCCGCCGCCCCGGACGCCTCCGGCGAGTTCTTCACCCACCTGGCCGACCGGATCGCGGTCGGCCTGGCCGCCGTGATCGCCGTGCTCGACCCCTCGCTCGTCGTGCTGGCCGGCCCGGTCGCCCAGGCCGGCGGCCAGACGCTGCTCACCGCGGTCAAGGGCGCCCTGCGCCGGGCCGCCCCGCTGGAGAGCACCATCGCCGTCACCACCATCGACGACGACGCGGTCCTGCTCGGCGCCCTCGACGCCGGGCTCACCGCCGTCCGCGAGGCGCTGATCGCCTCGATCCGCGACAACCAAGCCTGATCCCCCTGCCGCACCACCCCTGAGAGGACCCCTCGAAGTGAACAAGCGGATACCTCATGCCCAAAAATCGATCGTCGCCGCCGCTGCGGCTCTGCTGCTGACCGCTGCCTGCACCCCCGCCGCCAAGGAACAGAAGATCGCCGACCCGGGTACGGAGGTGTCCGGCACGGTCGAGCTGTGGCACTTCTTCACCGAGCGCGAGGCCGCCGCCATCGACACGGTGATCAAGGACTTCACCGCCACCCACCCGAACATCAAGGTGACGGTGAAGCCGGGGCAGGACGACTCGAAGATGACCCAGGCCATCGGGGCCGGCAACGGGCCGGACATCGGGCTCTCGTACTCCACCGACATCGTGGGCAAGTTCTGCTCGTCCGGGGCCTGGGTGGACCTGGCGCCGTACATCAAGCGGGACAATGTGGACCTGAACCGGCTGAACGAGACCACGCGCTCGTACACCGAGTTCGACGGCAAGCGTTGCGCGATGCCGTTCCTGGCCGACGCGTACGGCATCTACTACAACAAGGACATGTTCGCCAAGGCGGGCATCGCCGGGCCACCCAAGACCCTCGACGAGCTCACCGAGGACGCCAAGAAGCTCACGGTCAAGAACAAGGACGGCTCGCTGAAGACGGTCGGCTTCCTGCCGCTCTTCGACTTCTACGAGAACGCCGCCGCGCACCTGGCCCCGGCCGTCGGCGCGAAGTGGCTCACCCCCGACGGCAAGTCGGCGGTCGGTGCCGACCCGGCCTGGAAGACCCTGATGACCTGGCAGAAGAGCCTGGTCGACTGGTACGGCTACGAGAACCTGCAGAAGTTCCGGGCCGGCCTGGGTGACGAGTTCAGCGCGGACAACGCCTTCCAGAAGGGTCAGGTGGCGATCAACGTCGACGCCGAGTACCGGCTGGCGTTCCTCAAGGACCAGGCGCCGAACCTCAAGTACGGCGTCGCGCCGATCCCGGTCAGCGACCCGGCCCGGTACGGCGGCGGCTACGTCACCGGCAACATCATGGGCATCTCGAAGAACGCCAAGAACCCCGAGGCGGCCTGGGAGCTCATCAAGTACCTGACCACCGACGACAAGGCCATCGTCAAGCTGGCCAACTCGCTGAAGAACGTACCGACCACCACCGGCGCCATCAGCGATCCGGGACTGCAGGTCGAGCCCGAGTTCAAGGCGTTCATGGACATCTTCGCCAACCCGAACTCGCTGACCTCGCCGCCGGCCGCGTCCGGGCCCGCGTACCAGGAGACCTTCGGCACCTTCGCCACGAACTGGCAGTCGGGCAAGGTCAAGGACCTGGACGCCGGGCTGGCCGACGCGGACAAGCAGATCAACAGCGTGATGACCCTGGGCGGCTGAGCCATGCGCCTGCGCCGGAACCTGACCGCCTGGTCGTTCCTCGCCCCCGCGCTGATCGGCATCGTGGTGTTCTTCATCTACCCGCTGCTCAGCGCCGTGTACTTCTCGTTCACCAAGTTCGACCTGCTCACCGTGCCCGAGTGGGTCGGGCTGGCGAACTACCGGCGGATGGGTGAGGACCCGTACCTGCTCCAGTCGATCCGTAACACGCTGTGGATGGTCGTGGTGTTCGTACCCGTCCGGATCATCAGCGCGATCGGGCTGTCCATGCTGCTGAGCCAGCTCAAGCGGGGCGCGGGCTTCTTCCGGACGATCTTCTACCTGCCGGCGCTGGCGCCCCCGGTGGCCGCCACCATCGCGTTCGTCTACCTGCTCAAGCCGGGCACGGGTCCGGTCAACAACTTCCTGGCCCGGATCGGCATCGAGGGACCGCTCTGGTTCAACTCACCCGAGTGGTCCAAGCCGTCGCTGGTGCTGCTCGGCCTCTGGGGCATCGGCGACATCATGATCATCTTCCTGGCGGCGGTGCTGGGCGTCCCGGCCAGCCTGTACGAGGCGGCCGCGCTCGACGGCGCGAACGCCTGGCACCGCTTCCGCTACGTCACCCTGCCGACCATCCAGCCGGTGATCCTGTTCGCCACGGTCACCGGCGTGATCTACACACTCCAGTACTTCGACCAGGCCGCGGTGGCCGGGTCCATCGCCAGCGGGCAGGCCGTGACCGGCGGCGGCATCTCGTCGTCGTTCGGCTTCCCCGAGGGCTCCACGTTCACCTATCCGCTCTGGCTCTACACGGTCGGCTTCCGCTACAACGCGCTCGGCTACGCCAACGCGATGGCTGTCGCGCTGTTCGTGGTCGCGCTCTCCGTGACGGTCATCCTGCTGCGCCGCTCCAAGGCCTTCTCCGGGGAGGAACAATGACGGCTCTGCTGGAACGGCCGGCCGCGGCCGCGCCGCCCACCATCCGACAGGTACGGCGTCAGCACCGGCTGGCGTGGATAGCCCGGCACAGCATCGCGATCGTGCTGGCCATCATGTTCCTGACCCCGGTGGTCTACCTGTTCCTGATCTCGGTGATGACCAGCAACCGGGCCCTGACCAGCGACTACTGGCCCAACACGTGGCACTTCGAGAACTACGTACGGGTCTTCGAGATCACCCCGCTGCCGCGCTACCTGCTCAACACGGTCATCTACGCGGTGTCCGCCACGGTGCTGATGCTGCTGTCCAGCGTGCCCGCGGCGTACGCCCTGGCCAAGCTCAGGTTCCGCGGCCGCAACGTCATGTTCCTGACCGTGCTCTGCGTGATGATGCTGCCCCCGCAGGTCGTGACCGTCCCGCTCTACCTGATGTGGGCCCGGTACGGCCTGACCGGCTCGCTCGCGCCGTTGATCATCCCGATGCTGTTCGGCGACGCGTTCTGCATCTTCCTGCTGCGCCAGTTCCTGCTCACCATCCCGACCGACTACCTGGACGCGGCCCGGGTCGACGGCTGCGGCGAGTGGCGCACCCTCCTGCGGGTCGTGGTGCCGATGGCCCGGCCGGGGATCGCGGCGGCCGCGCTGTTCCAGTTCTTCTACGCCTGGAACGACTACTACGGCCCGCTGCTCTACACCAGCGAGAACGAGCACGCCTGGACGCTGTCGCTGGGGCTGGCCTCGTTCCACGGTGTCCATCACGTCGACTGGAACCTGGTCACCGCGGCCACGGTGCTGGCCATGGTCCCGATCGTCGTCGTGTTCTTCTTCGCCCAGAAGGCATTCGTCCAGGGCGTCACACTCACGGGAGTCAAAGGGTGAAGATCGCTGTCGTCGGCGGCGGGTCGACGTACACGCCGGAGCTGGTGGACGGGTTCGCCCGGCTCGGCACCATGGTGTCGGAGCTGGTGCTGATCGACCCCGCGCAGGAACGGCTCGACATCGTCGGCGCCTTCTCGGCGCGGATCTTCCAGCACTACGGCCACCCGGGCAAGGTCACCTGGACCACCGACCTGGACGCCGGCGTCACCGATGCCGACGTCGCGGTCATCCAGCTGCGGGTCGGTGGTCAGGCGGCCCGGATCAGCGACGAGACGTTCCCGCTGGACTGCGGCTGCGTGGGCCAGGAGACCACCGGCGCGGGCGGGCTCGGCAAGGCGCTGCGTACGGTGCCGGTCGTGCTCGACGTGGCTGCCCGGATCCGGGCCCGGGCCAAGCCGGACGCGTGGATCGTCGACTTCACCAACCCGGTCGGCATCGTCACCCGGGCGCTGCTCGACGACGGCCACAAAGCGGTCGGCCTGTGCAACGTGGCGATCGGCTTCCAGCGCCGCTTCGCCCGGATGCTCGACGTGGAACCGGCCGCGGTCGTCCTGGACCACGTCGGCCTGAACCACCTGACCTGGGAACGCGCCGCCTACGTGGACGGCGTCGACCGGCTTCCGGAACTGCTGGCGGCCCACCTGGGCGAACTGGCCGAAGAGGTGGACCTGCCGCCGGAGGTGCTGACCACGCTGGGCAACGTGCCGAGCTACTACCTCAGCTACTTCTACGCACACGACCGGCACGTCCGGCAGTCCCGCGGAGCCCAGACCCGGGGCCAGCGCGTCGCGGAGATCGAGGCGACGCTCATGGAGATGTACCGCGACCCGGCCCTGGTCGAGAAGCCGGCCCTGCTCGGCGAACGCGGCGGCGCCTACTACTCGGAAGCGGCGGTGGGCCTGATCGCGGCGCTGCACGGCCACGACCCGGACGGCGTCCACTCGGTCAACATCCGCAACAACGGCACTCTGCCGTTCCTGCCGGACCAGGCGGTGATCGAAGTGTCGGCCCGGGTGGGCCGCCCGGGCCCGGTGCCGCTGCCGGTCACCCCCCTGGCCCCGGACCTGGCCGGTCTGGTCGCGCACGTCTCCGGGTACGAGGAACTGGCGCTGGACGCAGCGGTACGCGGCGGCCGCAACCGGGTCTACCGCGCCCTGCTCGCCCACCCCCTGATCGGCCAGCACGAGGACGCCGAAGCGCTGACCGGCAAACTGCTCGCCGCGGGTGCGCAGCACCTGGCCTGGGCTCGATGAAGCCGCTGTACCTGGCCGTGGACGGCGGCAACTCCAAAACGGACGTCGTCCTCGGCACGGCGGAGGGCGAGATCCTCGGCTTCGTCCGCGGACCGACCAGCTCCCCGCACATCCTCGGACTGACCGGCACGATCGAGGTGCTGCGGGACCTGATCGCCGCCGCCCGCGCAGATGCCGGACTGCCCCCGGGAACGCCGATCGACCTGGCCGCGGTCTACCTGGCCGGCGCCGACCTGCCGATCGAGGTCCAGCGCCTGCACACGGCCATCGAAGCGCAGTCCTGGACCGCGCAGACCATCGTGGACAACGACTGCTTCGCCCTCATGCGCGCGGGCACCTCGATGCCGGACGCGATCGCGGTCGTGTGCGGCGCGGGCACGAACTGCGTGGGCCGGGCCGCCGACGGACGCACGGCAAGGTTCCTGGCCCTGGGCCCGATCTCCGGCGACTGGGGCGGCGGCCACGACCTGGCCGACCACACGCTGCGCATGGCCGCCCGAGGCGAAGACGGCCGCGGCGACGAGACGTCGCTGTCAGAGGCGGTCGCAAACCACTTCGGCTACTCGACTGTGGAGGAGGTGAGCATCGCCCTGCACCTGGGCGAGCTGGACCCGACCCGGATCCGCGAACTGACGCCGCTGCTGTTCAAGATCGCCACACAGGGGGATCGGGTGGCCGGGCAACTGGTCGACCGTCAGGTGACGGAGATCCTGGCCCAGCACCGGGTGGCGGCGACCCGGCTCGGCCTGCTGGCGGAACCGCACGCGCTGGTACTGGGCGGCGGGGTCCTCCGGGCGCAGCATCCGGTGCTGCACGACCAGGTGGTCCGTGGGGCGGTGGCGCAAGCTCCACAGGTACGGGTCAGCGTCCTGGACACGCCGCCGGCTGTGGGGGCGGCGCTGCTCGCCCTGGACGCCCTCGGCACGACCGGCCGAGCCGAAAAAGCAGTACGCACAACCCTCGCCACCACCGAACCCGGCGCCGCTCCGCTCTTCGGAGCCGCAGCCTGAAACCCGCCCTCACCAGCATCGGACTGCTCTCACCGGCATCAGGCTGCCCTTACCCGCATCAGGGTGGCCTCACCGGCATCGGGCCGTCCTTAACGGCATCAGGCCACCCTCGCCTACTTCAGGCTGACCTCACTCGCATCAGGCTGCCCCCCACCCGCATCAGGCTGGCCTCACCCGCATCGGGCCGTCCTTAACGGCATCAGGCCACCCTCGCCTACTTCAGGCTGACCTCACCCGCATCAGGCTGCCCCCACCCGCATCAGGCTGGCCTCACCCGCGTCAGGCCGTCCTTAACGGCGTTGGGTCAGAACGGCGAGCTCGGCGGCGGCAGCGACAAGCATCGCGATGACCAACGGGATGACGCCGCCGAGCACCGCGAACGCCACCAGGCCCAGCGGTGCCAACGCCGTCGCATAGACCGCGGCGACCAGCCGGCCTGCCCCGCGGATCTCACCGAGACCAACACCGATGGGAACCGGCAGCGCACGCGTGAGCCAGACCGCGACGGCCACCACGACCACCACCCCGATGACCCCGCCCCACATCCGGGCCACGCCGGTGCTGGCGGTGGTCATCACCGCGGCGAGCACGGCGGCGATCAACACCCCGTTGCTGCCGTAGAGAACGGCCTGCCGGAACGTGTCCGCGACCAGGGCCGAGCGGTCCAGCACCGGCCCGGCCGGCCGGGTGACCGGAGGCGGCGGCGGGGCCGGCACCTCCTCGGCGACCGGCTCCGGAACGGGCAGGGCGGCGTCGGCCAGGCTCTCAAGGGCCAGCGCCCAGCGGCGGCGTTCCAGCCGGACCACGCCGACGTCCTGCTGCGCGTCGCCGATCGTGGCGTCGAGGTCGAGCGCTTCCCCGTACGCCCGCTGCGCCAGGTCGAACAACCGCAGCCGCGCCGCCACCACAGCCAACACCAGATGCGCCTCGGCGTCGGTGGGCGTCAGCCGTACCCCGTTCCACGCGGCATTGAGTGCGTCCTGGCCGTTACGCGCCTCACTCAGCAGGGCCGCCCCGGTGCGCTGCGCGTACGGGTCAGCCGGCCAGGCCGCCAGGATGGAAGCCGCCACCTCGGCGGCCTCGCCGAACCGCCGCTCGTCCGACAACGCCATCGCCCGCGCGACCAGCGGCCCCACCGTCCCGGGTGCGGCC
>NZ_JBEZGQ010000205.1:0-10848 GCF_040650095.1 Actinoplanes sp. NPDC048791
CGGCTTCCAACGGGGCGGTGTCGGCTCTGCCGGGGCCCGGAGTGGGCGCCCAGGGCGCTGCCCCCAGCCCTGAGGCCAGTGCGCCGGCATTCACCGAGCCGGCCGCCGGCATCAACGGGCAGCCCTCCGGTCCCAACGGGCAACTCTCGGGCCGCAACGGGCAGGCGTCCGGCCGCGGCGGGGATTCGGCGGTCGCTCTGCCGGCCGTACCGTCGTCGAACGGTGCCGGGCCCGGCACTTCGCCGGCCGATGCACCGGTCTCGCCCTTCATGCGGGCGCCGGCCGGGCCGCAGGCCGACTTCTACGACGAGCGCGAAGCGCCGGAGTCCGACTTCGAGGACTGGCCCGACGACGTGCACCCCGGGGTTTCCCCGGTCACGGCACCGCAGACCGTCCAGAGCCTGCCGCTGTGGCAGACCACCGCGGGGCCCGGGGTGACTCCGGTGGCGGCCGTCGAGGCGTACCACCCGGGCGCGCCGGCCGAGGCCGACGCCCGCACCGACCTGCCCGCGCCGATGCCGGAGAAGGCGCCGGCCAAGCGGCGCGGCCGCCGCAAGGAGCCGGCCAACCTGCCGGCCGTGCGGCCGAAGAAGAACGAGGTCAAGGCGGCGCCGCTGCGCCCGCACAAGCTCAAGTTCAGCGACCGCGACCCCAGCATCGAGCTGGAGATCAGCGAGATCGCCGGACACCTGACGTTCACCCAGAGCACGGTGACCGCCTGGTATTCGCTGCCCGAGGTCCGCTGGGCGTTCCGCCCCGACGCCGAGCGCGAGGCGCTGCTCTCCGCCATCTCCGAGCAGTACGCGGGCCTGGCCGGCTTCCGGCTGCACCTGCGGCGCACCAACCGGCCGTTCCCCGCCGACGAGTGGGCCCGCACGGTCGACTCGCACACGGCCAAGCCGCTGCCCGACGTCTCGGGCGCCACCTCCTGGTCGGACCACCTCGTGGCGGCGCAGCGGCACCTGCTGTCGGTGAACCACGCCGAGGGCCAGACCTACCTGGGCGTGACGTTCGCCCGGCGTTCGCTCGGTGACACTTTCTCCGAGCGCATCCTGCGGATGTTCGGCAAGGGCACCTCCGACGGGGAACGACGCAAGCTCGGCCGTACGGTCGAGCAGTTCGACGAGGTGCTGAACGCGTTCGGCATGCGCGGCCGGCGGGTCACCCCGCAGGAGCTGGAATGGCTGCTGTTCCGTTCCGTGGCGCTGTGCATGTCCCCGCCCGGCCCGCTGTCGCCGATCTCGAACGGCCACTGGGAGCGCGGTGACCTGCTCGCGCTGACCGAGCAGGTGGAGCGCTACCGCACCCCGTACGGCTCGACGGTCAAGCTGGTCAACCGGATGACCGGCGAGGAACGGCACGTGGCCGTGCTGTCCGTGGGCCGGATGGAGCCACTGGAGATCCCGGAGAAGCACGAGCCGTGGATGCACTTCCACGAGCGGCTGCCGTGGCCGATGGAGCTCTCCTCGCGGATCGACATCCTCGGCTCGAACAGCTCGTTCAAGAACCTCGAGCACCGGCTCCGGATGATCCGCTCGCAGCAGCTGGACTACGCCGAGCACGGCATCGACGCCCCGCCCGAGCTGGAGCGCCTGGCCAAGCGGGCGCTGGTCATCGGCGACGAGATGACCACCGGACTGCCGGTCGAGTCGGCCCGCGCGCACGGCTGGCACCGGATCGCCGTCGGTGGCCGCACCCGCGAGGAGTGCCTGGAACGGGCCCGGCGCCTGATCCAGCTCTACTCCCGCGAGCTGCGCATCTCGCTGCAGCACCCGAAGAACCAGGACCAGCTGGCCCGCGAGTTCATCCCGGGCGAGCCGATCGCCAACACCGGCTACGTGCGCCGGATGCCGGTGAAACTGCTGGCCGCGGCGCTGCCCCAGGCCGCGTCGACGGTCGGTGACCGGCGGGGAGACCTGATCGGCCGTACGTCGGGGACGTGCCGCCGACCCGTCTTCCTGGACCTGCACTTCCCGATGGAGGTCCGGGAACGCTCCGGGCTGGGTGTGCTGGTCGCGGAGCCCGGCGGTGGCAAGTCGACACTGATGGGCGCGCTGGGCTACCTGAACGCGCGCCGCGGTGTGCAGGTGACCCTGCTCGACCCGTCCGGCCCGCTGGCCCGGCTGTGCGCGATGCCGGAGCTGAAGCCGTACTCGCGGGTGCTGAACCTGACCGGCTCGGAGCAGGGGACGCTGGCGCCGTACGCGCTGATCCCGACCCCGGTCCGCAGCGAGTTCCCGGCCGGCCCCGGCGGCGACCGCGAGTACGAGATCGCGGTCTCCAACGCCCGGGCCGAACGCCGCATGCTGGTCCAGGACATCTGCTCGATGCTGGTCCCGCCGCAGGTGGCCAAGGAGGCGTCCACGGCGACGCTGCTGCGGCACGCGGTCCGCCAGGTGCCGGCCGAGGAGACCTCCACCCTCGACGACGTCATCGCCTGCCTGCAGGGCCTCGACGACGACGGCAAGGAACTGGCCAACCTGCTCCTGGACACCGCCGAGATGCCACTGGCGCTGCTGTTCTTCGGCCGGCCCCCGGCGCACCTGCTCAGCGCCGACTCGGCCCTGACGGTCATCACGATGGCGGGCCTGCGCCTGCCCGACATGAAGATCGAACGCGAGTACTGGTCGGCGGAGGAATCCCTGGCCCTGCCGATGCTGCACACGGCCCACCGCCTGGCCGTCCGCCGCTGCTACGGCGGCTCGATGGCCTCCCGCAAAATGGTCGGCCTGGACGAGGCCCACTTCATGGAAGGCTGGCGCTCCGGCCGGTCGTTCCTGGTCCGCCTCGCCCGCGACTCCCGCAAGTGGAACCTGGCGGCCTTCGTGGCCTCCCAGAACCCCCGCGACATCCTCGGCCTGGACGTGCAGAACCTGGTGTCGACGGTCTTCGTGGGCCGCATCGCCGAGGACCAGGAAATCGCCTCGGAAGCACTCCGCCTGCTCCGGGTCCCGGTCCACGACGGCTACGAGGCGACGCTGGCCTCCCTGTCGCAGGCTGACACCTCATCGTCGGCCCGCCTGGGCTTCCGCGAATTCGTGATGCGCGACGTCGACGGCCGGGTGCAGAAGGTCCGGGTGGACGTGTCGTACGTCGACGGCCTGCTGGACTACCTCGACACGACCCCGGCAGCCGCGAAGGCGACGCCGACGGCGATTCCGTCCTTGTCCGACCTGGAGGTCTGAGATGGTACGGCGGGGATGTGCGCTGGTGCTGGTGATGCTCGTGGCGGTGGTGGCGAGTGTTGCTTGGGCGGTGGCCGCGCCATCTGCCGCTACGGCGGGGCCGTTGCGGGCGCCGGGCGGCGCCTGCAACGTCGAGGAGTGGGGCAACGACATCCCGGGCTGCGTCAAGCGGCTCAAGGAGGTCTCCGCGGATCGGGTGACCTGCTTGAAGCCGCCTACGCCCAGCGCGCCGGACTCGGGTCTGGCCGGCTGGTTCGCCGAGCGACCCGCCTCGTCCAAGCTCAGCGGCCCGCAGGGCATCTACAGCCAGTACGGCTACGCCGGTTACAGCTTCTCCACCTACGACCTCGACGGTGGTTGCGCGGGCACGCTGACCGAGCCGGAGAGCAAGTTCGAGACCACTGTCGCCAACGGCGAGTTCATGATCGCCACTGCCGTCATCGGCGCCTCGAACGCCCTGCGTGAACGCGCCTGGGATCCGCAGGCGCTGTGGGGCTGGGCCGACCCGCTCGTCGACCAGGCCACCAAGGCGGTCTACGAGAAGGTCTTCAGCGTCTTCGGGGTCATCACGCTCGCCGTGGTCGGTCTCTACCTGATCTGGCGGTCGCAGCAGGCTGACATGGGCGCGGCCACGACAACAGCGGGCTGGGCGATCCTCATCATGGTCGCCGTCACCGCCATCGCGGCCTGGCCCGTCAAGTCGGCGAACATCGCCGACCAGTCTCTGATCACCACCCTGGGTGTGGTGCACGACGCGGTGGGTCCGCGGGCGCAGGAGGGTCTGTGCGATGACCCCACCCCTGGTGCCTGCGATGACAATCGCCCGCCGGCTGTCCGCGCCAGCGACACGGTGACCGAGACCATGCTCTACCGCAACTGGCTCCGCGGGGTCCTCGGGTCGGCGGACAGCGTCACGGCACAGAAGTACGGCCGGGCCCTCTACGACGCCCGCTCCTTCAGCTGGGGCCAGGTCCAGAAGATGCGCGACAACCCGGATACCCGGCCGTCGACCATCACGGCGAAGCAGGATCAGTGGAAGCGGGTTGCCGAGACGATCCGCGTCGAGGATCCCGAGGCCTACGACTACCTCCGGGGCGTCAACGGCATGGACCGGATCGGTGCGGGCTTCATCGCCGTGCTGGCCGCGCTCATGTTCGCCATGTTCGACCTGACCGCGTCGCTGCTGGTCCTGCTCGGGTTCCTGATCTTCCGATGGGCGGTCATCGCCGCGCCCATCCTCGGCACCGTCGGTCTGCTTCGACCTGCGAGTTCGGGCATCCGTCGCCTGGGCAACGCCGTCGTGGCGGCGATCTTCAACATCGCCATCTTCGGCACCGGTGCGGCCATCTACCTCTTTGCGGTTGACCTGATCATGAACACGGCCAGCCTCGCCGGTTGGTTGCAGGTGGTCCTGGTCTGGCTCGTCGGAGTGGTGGGCTGGCTGCTGCTGCGGCCGTACCGGCGGATCACCCAGCTCGGCGGCAAGGACGGCACCGCGGCGATCACCTCCGCCGGGTCCTGGCACCGGCGGTTCTTCCAGGACATGCGGGAGGCCGCCAAGCTGGACGTGGTGGACGCCGGGGGGACGAACGAGCCCTTGATCGGCAAGGGTCGCGCGGTCTACGTGGACCAGAGCAATCTGCGCCCCGAAGCTCGGCTCGAAGACCCGACACACGCCGCAGCCGCCCGTGGCGACCAGACCTTGACCACGGCACCGGGCAGGGGCGGCGCGGTGGCGGTCCGGCCGGACGGCAACGAGACGGTCCGCGAGCAGGCGGAGCCACAGGAACGCACCCCCGTCCCGGTCACGGCATCGGCCATGCGGCAACGCCGTCAGCCCACCTGGACCGAGCCGGATGTCGCCGAGCCGGCTTCTTCCTTCGCGATCTACCGTCCCGAGACCGGCAGCACGACCCGGGAACCGGCTTCCCCGCGCGTGCGCACCGAGGCCAAGTGACAGCCGATGCCGAGGATGCTGGAACGTAGTCTCACCGGACTTTTCCGCTCCCGGTGGGGAGTCGCCCTGGTCATCGCTGTACTGGTGCTGGCGATCGTCGGGGTCGGCCGCATCTTCTCCGACGGGAACGGGCCGGCACCGATCACCGACGCCGTGCCGACCGGGCCGACCGCCACCATCGACCCCAGCCAGGACGACGACGGGGTCATCGTGGACGACGACCCTCCCCCGTCGCCCACCGCCGGCTCGGGCAGCGCCGAGCCGGAGGCGGTCGCTTACGCGTTCGCGGCCGCCTGGGTCGACCACAAGAACGTCTCGGCCAAGACCTGGCACAACGGCCTGGTGCCGAACGCGACCGAGGACCTCGCGGACGAGCTGAACGGGGTCGACCCGGCCGATGTGCCGGCCGACAAGCTCGTCGGCCGGCCTGAACTGGTCCCGGTCGGCGACGGCCTGGTCAATGCCGTGGTCACGGTGGACTCCGGGAAGCTCACTCTGCAGCTGGTGGCCCCCGAGGGGCGCTGGCTGGTGAACGACGTCGATTGGGAGGGCCCGTGAAGCTGCCGCGGCCGCGCGGGGTGGCCCTGCTCGTCGCCCTGACCGCCACGTTGGCTCTGCTCTGCTGCGGCGGCGCCATCAGCGCGCTGGTGATGCAGGAATTCGACAAGAAAGAGGAGAACCTCAGCCTCCTCAGCGCCAACTGCGGCGCCGGTGGGCCGGTCGATCCGGAGGGCAAGCTTCCCGCGGTCGGGGCGTACAGCGCGGAACAGATGAAGAACGCGGCAATCATCATCAACGTCGGCAAGCAGCTGAAGCTGCCGCCGCGTGCCTGGGTGATCGCGGTGGCGACGGCGATGCAGGAATCCAACCTGAAGAACCTCGGCCACCTGGGGAAGCGCAACGACCACGACTCGCTGGGCCTGTTCCAGCAGCGGCCGAGCAGCGGCTGGGGATCGCCGGCACAGGTCACGGATCCGGTCTACGCGGCGACCAAGTTCTACGGAAAGCTGCGGAAAGTGAAGAACTGGGACAGCCTGGCGCTCACCCGGGCTGCTCAGCGGGTGCAGATCAGCGCCTATCCGGGCGCCTATGCCAAGCACGAGCCCATCGCCACTCAGATCGTGAATCTGCTCGCCGACGGCGCGGCGAACGCGGTCGGCAACTCGCTCGCCATGACCTGTCCCGAGATCGGTGAAGTGTCCGCCTCCGGCTGGACCAGCCCGCTCGCCGCCAGCGGTAAGGGCTTGAAGCGAAGCCAGAAGATGTTCGTGGGCTCCGGCTTCCGCACCGCGAGCCGGCCGCGGCACCAGGGCGTGGACCTCATCATCGGCACCGGCAACCCGGTACGGTCGGTGGCCAGCGGGGTCATCTCCCGGATCAAGTGCGACGAGACCTTCAGCGGAAGGAAGGACTGTGACGTACCGGGCTATCCCGGCAAGGGCGGCTGCGGCTGGATGCTGGAGATCCGGCACCCCGGCAAGATCATGACTCGCTACTGTCACCTGGTCCGCCGGCCGGACGTGCGGGTGGGTCAGAAGGTCGCCGCCGGCCAGGTCGTGGCGACCAGCGGCACCAGCGGCAACTCCTCGGGGCCGCACCTGCACTTCGAGGTGCACCTCAACAACGACCGGTCCAGCGCTAGCGCGGTGGATCCGGTGCAGTTCATGGCGGAGCACGGCTCACCGCTGGGCGCCTCACAGTGACCGGTGGTTCGATGCCCGATCCGTTCGCCGGCTCCGAGTGGACCCCGGATCCGCCGCGCCCGGTGGCGCCGACGGCAGCGATCATGGCCGGCCGGTTGCGTGGCCGGCGGGTGCTCATCGGGTTGCCCGGCCACGGCTGGCGGGGAGATCTGCGGGCCGATGAGAAGGTCGTGCAGGGCAGCCGGACCTACGTTCCGGTGATGCCGGAGGCCGAGTGGTACCGGGCCGAGGCGGAGCAGACCGAGGTCTTCGCGCCGCTCGTACCGGTCGAGCGGGTCTGGGTCGAGGAGCTCGGGATGGCGGCCATCAGCGCTCCCGGTGACGTGGTGTCCCGATTGGTGTCCCTGGACGAGCCACCGCGCCGCAATCCGGTCGCTGCGCTGGACGCGCCGGCCCTGACCGGCCGGCGGGTCGTTCAGCTGCTGGAGGACGGTGGCGAGCGCCGTGATCTGCGCGCCGTCACCGAGCTGCACACCAGCGACGACGGTGACATCTGCGCGCGCGTGACGACCGAGCTGGACTGGTACCGCTGGGGGTGGAGCGGCAAGACGCCCAGCACGCTGGAAGTTCCGGTCCACCTGCTCTGGGTGGAGTAGCGGCTCAGGACACCTTCGCGGTGTTGCACACGCGCCAGCCATCCTCGTCGGCGAGTCCGAAGGACCACGTCTCGGTGCGACTGCTCAGCGCTGTGCCCTTCGAGGACCCGGCGATCACGAGGTCGGTCGAGACCTTTCGCCGGCTTTCCTCGGTCCCCGAGACCGTCAGCGTGCTCCAGGCAACGCTCACGGTCACATCGAACTCTTTCTCCCGATTGATCAGCTCCGTGCGCAGCGCGGAGATCCCGGACAGGTCCAGGCCCACTTTGCACGTGAACAGCGCGGCCTCCTGGTCATCACGCTTGACCATGTAAGCCTGCAGGAACTGGTCCACCACCGCGTCCGGCTTGCTTCTTTCGATTTTTGTCGCCTCGTCGTAGAACGAGATGAACACGCCGACCCCGCCCAGGCACAGCAGCGCCAGGATCCCCGCTCCCATCGCGAGAATGAGCCGGAGTCGCCGGTTTCGCGGCTTTCCTGCCGCGGGCGGTGGCGCCGCGGGTTGCGGGGTCGGGTTCGGGGGCTGCACCCCTATGAGGTTAGTGCGTTCCGCTGTGGACGGGCGGTGGGCAGCCCGCCGGGTGGTGCGCTCTGCCCGTACTGGGAGAATTGCGCATCGGCTGCGCGACGTGGTCCTGCGGCCGCTGCAAGGTACGGTTTGAGCGCACACACGGAGGTGAGGCGGTGGAGTCGACGCGGCGCATCGATCAGGCCGCTGCCCTGCACCGCCAGGCGGAGGCCACCGTTGAGGCGGCCGCCGCGGCGCTGGAGTCGCAGGGGCCGTCCGCTGTCGACCCGCTCGAGCAGCATCATCTGGCCGAGGAGTTGCGGGCCGCCGCGAGTGAGCTGGCGCCCGGCTGGCTCGGCGCGCCGCTTGATGCCCAGTCGGCGACCACGCCGTTGGGTGGTTCCTATCCGCCGCAGTTCGTGCGGCTCGGGATGGCGCAGCCGCTCGACGACGCCCGTTTTCCCGCGGTCATCCCGCTGCTCGGCACCGGGCATCTCACCGTCGACGCCGACGCCCGCGACCCGCGGGTCGCCGGACTGCTGCGCTGCCTGCTGCTGCGCCTGCTTGCGACCGCGCCCGCCGGGTCGCTGCTGGTCCGCGCCGTCGACGGTACGGGCGGAGGCACCGTCTTCTCCCCTTTTGCCGCGCTCGCCGACGCGGGTCTGCTGTCCCCGACCGCCACCGACCGCGCGCAGCTGCGGGATGTGCTCACCGAGGCCGAGAAGTGGCTGCGGCCCGTTCGCGGCGGTGCGGTCCGCCGGGGCCGGCGGGACAGGATGATGTTGCTGGTCATCGCCAGCCTGCCGGAGCTGACCGAGGGTGCCGATCTCGTGCGGATCGCCGCGCTGGCGCAGCAGGGGCCCGAGTCCGGACTGCACCTCATCGTGGCCGGCTGGCCGCCGCCACCGTTGACCGCGGAGACGACCCAGGCGCCGCTGCCCCGAACCACCCAGGTTTCGCTGCGTAACCCGTACGCGGTGGTCGGCGACCCGCCCGGGGCGACCTTCGGGTCCATCCCGGAGGCCCTCTGGTTGAATGCCCCGGTTTTTCTCGACGACGATCCGCCGCCGCACCTGGTCGACGCGGTGTGCCGGGAGCTGGCCGCTCATTCCGCCGCGGCTTCGCAGGTGACGCTGGCTGATCTGCTGCCCGATCCGGGTGAGGAGATCTGGACCGGGGACGCCGCCGACGGGGTCGGCACCACGGTCGGTCACGACGGTGACACGCCGCTGGTGCTGTGGTTCAACGACCTGACTCCACACTGGATGGTCGGCGGGCGGTCCGGCGCCGGCAAGACGGCGTTCCTGATCAACGTCCTGTACGGGCTCGGCACCCGTTACAGCCCCGACGAGCTGGGTCTCTACCTGCTCGATTTCAAGGAGGGCGTCTCGTTCGCCGAGTTCGTGCCGACCCAGCGGGACCGCACCTGGCTGCCGCACGCCCGGGCCGTCGGCGTCGAGTCCGACCGGGAGTACGGCTTGGCCGTGCTGCGCGAGCTGGACGCGGAGATGACCCGGCGTTCGGTGGCGTACAAGCGGGCCGGGGTGACCCGGTTCGCCGATCTGCGCGCGGTCGCCGTCGAGGAGGGCCGCGGCCGTCCCATGCCCCGCATCCTCTGCGTCATCGACGAGTTCCAGGTGCTGCTGGCCGGCAACGATCCGATGGCCGGCGAGGCGGTCCAGCTGCTGGAGTCGCTCGCCCGCAAGGGCCGCTCGTACGGCATCCACCTCATCCTGGCCAGCCAGACCGTCCTCGGCGTCGAAGCCCTGTACGCGAAACGCGACTCGATCTTCGGCCAGTTCCCGGTGCGGATCGCGCTCCCGGGCGGCGGCGATGTCCTGGAGCCCACCAACGACTCCGCGGCCGGCCTGCCCCTGGGCACCGCGGTGGTCAACACGGCCGGCGGGCTCGGCGGCCCCCGGGGCGCCACCCGGGGCCACGAACGCATCGTGCGCTTCCCGGACCCGCACGCCGACCGGGCCGTGCTCAGCGACCTGCGGCACAAGCTGTGGGGCGCCCGCGATCCCGAGGCCACCCCGCCGCGCATCTTCGCCGGTTACGCCCGCCAGCACCTCGCCGACGACCCCACCGACCGGGCCGCGCTCGCGGGTCGCGGTGGACGCCCGGCGGCGCTGCTCGGCCGGGTCATCGACGTCGGCCTGTCGTCCGCGGCGTTTCCGCTGGACTCGTCGCCCGGGCGGCACCTGGCGGTGTTCGGCTCGCGTCCGGACGGGGCCGAGGTGCTGGAGGCGGCCGCCCGCAGTGTCGCGGCGTTCCACTCACCCCGTACCACCAGGTTTGTCATCTCCTCGCTGGTCGCCGAGGGCGACGAGATCGCCAAGGCCCTCGCCGTCGAGATCGGCCACCGCCAGGAGGTGGTCGTGGTCGACGCGGCCGGCCTGGCCGCGGAGATGGATCTCGAGCGGCCCGGCTACCGGGTGGTGTTCGGCATGGACGCGATCAGCCCGGGGACGCTGCCGTCGCTGCGCCGCGTGCTGCGCGAGGGGCCGGGGCGCGGCGTGCACCTGCTGTCGTGGTGGCGCGGGCTGCGCCGGTTCAGCGAGGAGACGGGCGGCAGTGCGGGTCGCGAGGACGTGGCCGGCCTGGTCTTCCTGAACGTGCCGCAGCAGGACGTCTGCATGATGGTCGGCAAATCGCTGGACTGGCAGCCGCGGGAGAACCGCGCGCTGCTGCACGACCGGCACGCCGACCGTACGGTGACGATCGTGCCGTTCGTCGAGCCCGAGAGTGACCAGGCATGACCGAGCGCACCGAGGGCGCGACGCCGGAGGCTGTCGCCGGGCCGTGGGCCGCGTATGTGGCCGCGGCGCAGCGTCTTGACGCGGTGCGCCGGGCGGCGAGTTCGGCTGCCGGCGAGCAGGCGGCCACCTTGCAGGCC
>NZ_JBEZGQ010000206.1:0-10783 GCF_040650095.1 Actinoplanes sp. NPDC048791
CGCCGCCCGGCTGTTCGGTGACCTCGACGCCGCCCTGCGCGTGGCCCGGCCCACGGAGCTCGTGCTCGACACCGAGGGCGCGCACCGCTTCCTGAGCCACGCCACCCTGCTCGAACAGGCCGGCTACGGCGTCCTGCTGCCCGCCTGGTGGCGCGAGCCGCAGAGTCTCGGCCTGGCGCTGGAGGTCCGCCCGCGCGACGAGACCGCCCCGGTGTTGCGTGACGACGCCGCCGACCTGGCCACCATCGTCGGCTACAACTGGGGTCTCGCGCTGGGCGGGCGCACGCTGACCGAGGACGAGCTGGCCGACCTGGCCCGGGTGAAGGTGCCGCTGGTGAAGCTGCGCGGCCGGTGGGTCTACCTCGACCCGGAACGGCTGCGGTCCGGGCTCGAGTTCCTGCGGCGCGGCGGCGGCACCATGACCGCCGGGGAGGCGCTGCGCCTGATCCGGCTGCTGCCGCCCGAGGAGCTGCCCCTGCCGGTGACCGCCTTCGGGGGCAACGGGTGGCTCGCCGACCTGCTCTCCGGGCGGCTGGGGGAGCGGCTGGAGCTCCTGGAGCCGCCCGCGGGGCTGGCCGGTGAGCTGCGGCCGTACCAGTTGCGGGGTTTCTCCTGGCTGGCGTTCCTGGACGGGCTGGGGGTGGGCGCCTGCCTGGCCGACGACATGGGTCTGGGCAAGACGGTCCAGCTGCTGGCGCTGTTGCTGCACCGCGGGGGCGGGCCGACGTTGCTGATCTGCCCGCTGTCGGTGCTGGGCAACTGGCAGCGCGAGGCCGCCCGGTTCGCGCCCGGGCTGCGGGTCCGGGTGCTGCACGGCGCCGATCGGCCCGAGCCGGCCGAGCTGCTCGACGGGGCGGATGTGGTGCTGACGACGTACGCGATCGCCGCCCGCGATGCCGACCAGCTGGCCGCCGTGGCCTGGGACCGGGTGGTTCTCGACTAGGCGCAGCACATCAAGAACAGCGCGGCGGGCGTGGCCAGGGCCGTCCGCCGCTTCCCGGCGCGGCACCGGGTCGCCCTCACCGGCACCCCGGTGGAGAACCGCCTGGCCGAGCTGTGGTCCATCCTGGACTTCCTCAACCCCGGGCTGCTGGGCAGCGCGCACACGTTCCGCGCCCGCTTCGCGGTCCCGATCGAGCGGTACGCCGACGAGGACGCCGCCGCCCGGCTGCGCCACGCCACCCGGCCGTTCATGCTGCGCCGGGTCAAGGCCGACCCGGCCGTCATCCAGGACCTGCCGGACAAGCGGCACACCCGGCACCTGTGCGGGCTGACTGTCGAGCAGGCGACGCTCTACCAGGCGGTGCTCAACGAGATGAGCGAGCGGCTCAAGGAGGAGACCGAGATCCGCACCAAGGGCATCGTGCTGTCCGCGATGACCAAGCTCAAACAGGTGTGCAACCACCCGGCGCAGCTGCTCGGCGACGGTTCCCCGCTGCCCGGGCGCTCGGGCAAGCTGGAACGGCTGGAGGAGATCCTCGACGCCGCCCTGGCCGACGGGGAGAGCGTGCTGTGCTTCACCCAGTTCGCCCGCTTCGGCGCGATGCTGGTGCCGCATCTGGCCGCCCGGTTCGCCGTACCGGTGCGTTATCTGCACGGCGGCACGCCGCGGCGCGAGCGCGACGCGATGGTGGCGGCGTTCCAGGCCGACCGCCGTCCCGGGATCTTCGTGCTGTCGCTGAAAGCGGGCGGCACCGGTCTCAACCTGACCGCCGCCAACCACGTCGTGCACGTCGACCGCTGGTGGAACCCGGCCACCGAGACCCAGGCGACCGACCGGGCGTTCCGCATCGGCCAGCACAAGGACGTCCAGGTGCACACCCTCGTGTGCCTGGGGACCCTGGAGGAACGCATCGACCGGCTGATCACCGACAAGGGTGTACTCGCCGAGCGGGTGGTCGGCAACGGCGAGGGCTGGCTGACCGGCCTGAGCACCGACGACCTGCGGTCGCTGCTGGCGCTGTCCCCGGAGGCCGTCGGTGAGTGACCGTTTCTCGGCGCCGTTCATCGCCATGTTCGAGTCCCTGCGGATGGCGCCGACGTTCGCCCGCGGCCGCCGCGACGCCCGGGCCGGGCACGTCCGGCACCTGGCGATCTCCGGCAGCCTGGTCGCGGCGCAGGTGCGCGGCCCGGACGACCCGGCGGCGTTCCGGTCCCGGATCGCGGTCCGGGCCTTCGGGGCCGCGGAATGGGCGCGGATCGAGGACGACCTGGCGGCCCAGGCCCGGTACGTGGCCGACCTGCTCGCCGGGCGGATGCCGGGCGACATCGACGCGGTGTTCACCCGGGCCGGGCTGACCCTGCTGCCGTTGTCGCTGGACGAGGTGGCGATGGACTGCTCGTGCGAGCGCTGGCCGATGCCGTGCGTGCACCTCGCCGCGACCTGCTACGCGCTCGCCGAGTCGTTCGAGACCGATCCGTTCGGCGCTTTCACCTGGCGGGGCCGGGGCCGTGACGAGCTGCTGACCCGGCTCAGCCAGCTGCGCGGCACGGTGACCCCCGCGCCGGAGCCGCGGGAGGCGGCGGCGGACGCGAGTCTGGGCGAGATCGCCGACTTCTGGGGCGGCGCAACCACGACCATGACCCTGCCGGTCCCCGACGCCGGCCGGCCCGACCTGTTGCTGGATCAGCTCGACGCGCCGCCGCTGCGCCCGGGTGGCGTGCCGCTGATCGAGGCGCTGCGCCCCGCGTACCGGGCGCTGCCGGGATAGCCTGGAGAGTGAGCCAGACGCAGAAAGAAATCTTCGAACGGTATCTGTCCGCCGGCGCGATCCGGCGTGACCCCGACGCGGTCGCGGCGCTGTTCACCGACGACGGCGTCTACGAGGCGCCGCTGGTGCCGCCCGGCCATGAGCTGCCGCGCCGCCTGGCCGGCCGGGAGGAGATCCGCAGCGGGATCGGCGCCTACCACCGGCATCCGGCCTTCGAGGTCACTGTGGACTTCGAGCGGTCCGGCTATGTCCTGCACGACACGGCGGATCCCGATGTCTTCGTCGTCGAGATCGACACTGTGCTGGTGACGCCGCTGGGGGAGCGGACGACGATGTCGCTGGTGCAGATCTTCCGGGTGCGGGACGGGCTGATCGTGCAGCTCCGGGACTACTTCGCGCCGAGCTGACCGCTCGACGGCGTGCGCGCAGCCGGCCCGGTCGTCGACCGGGTCGGCTGCGGTGCGCAGGATCAGGCGAAGGTTGCCGCGTCGATGACGAAGCGGTAGCGCACGTCGGAGTTCACGACCCGCTCGTACGCCTCGTTGATCTGCTCGGCCGGGATGGTCTCGATCTCCGCCCCGATGCCGTGCTCGGCGCAGAAGTCGAGCATCTCCTGCGTCTCCCGGATCCCGCCGATCGTCGATCCGGCGAACGCGCGCCGCTTCGGGATCAGCGAGAAGACCTGCAGCGACAGCGGCTTCTCCGGGGCGCCCACGTTGACCATCGTGCCGTCCACGGCCAGCAGCGACAGGTACGCGTCCAGGTCGAGCGACGCGCTCACCGTGTTGATGATCAGGTCGAACGAGTCCGCCAGCTCGGTGAACGTGTCCGGGTCGGAGGTCGCGTAGTAGGCGTTCGCGCCCAGGCGCAGGCCGTCCTCCTGCTTCTTCAGCGACTGGGACAGGACCGTCACGTCCGCGCCCATGGCGTGGGCGATCTTCACGGCGACGTGGCCGAGCCCGCCCAGGCCGACGACGGCGACCTTCTTGCCGGGGCCTGCCTGCCAGTGGCGCAGCGGCGAGTACGTGGTGATGCCCGCGCACAGCAGCGGTGCGGCGACGTCGAGCTCGAGGCCGTCGGGGATGCGGACGACGAAACCCTCGGTGACGACGATGCTCTGCGAGTAGCCGCCCTGGGTCGGCTGGCCGTCCTTGCCGACGCCCGCGTACGTGCCGACGTTGCCCTTGGCGCAGTGCTGTTCCTCGCCGGCGGTGCAGTACCGGCACTCGCCGCAGGAGTCGACCATGCAGCCGACGCCGACGCGGTCTCCGACGGCGTACTTCGTCACCTCGGCGCCGACCTCGGCGACGATCCCGGCGATCTCGTGCCCGACCACGATCGGGTACGGGGTCGGCCCCCACTCGCTGCGCGCGGTGTGGATGTCCGAGTGGCAGATGCCGGCGTACTTGATGTCGATCCGGACGTCGTGCGGGCCGACGTCGCGGCGCTCGATCGTGGTCGGCGCCAGCGGCTCGGTGGCCGACGGGGCGGCGTATGCCTTCACGGTGGTGGTCACGGTTCTCCTCGGTGTTCCGGTGCTTTGCGTCCAGGTAACCGCCGGCCGTCCGGATGTGGGAGGGCCTGACGATGGGGGTACTGGTGGAACCTCCCAGCGCGGCCCGGCCCGGCATAACGTCCGGGGCGGGACACCGCGCCCGGCTGTAGGTGCCCTCACGAGTTCCCGTTATGCCTGCCGAAGGAGTACCGCGATGGAGATGCGACCGCTGGGACGGACCGGAGTGCAGGTCAGCCAGCTGTGTCTGGGCACCATGATGTTCGGCGACTGGGGGACCCGGGACCACGACGAGAGCATCAAGATCATACATCGGGCGCTGGACGCCGGGATCACGTTCGTCGACACCGCCGACGTCTACTCCCAGGGCGAGTCCGAGGTCATCGTGGGCAAGGCGCTGGCCGGCCGGCGCGACGACGTGGTGCTGGCGTCGAAGTTCTTCATGCCGTTCGACGACGACCCGAACCACCGGGGCGGCTCCCGGCGCTGGATCATGCAGTCGGTCGAGAACTCTCTGCGCCGGCTCGGCACCGACCACCTCGACCTCTACCAGGTGCACCGCTACGACCCGGCCGTCGACCTCGACGAGACGCTGGGCGCGCTCACCGACCTGGTCCGGGCCGGCAAGATCCGCTACCTCGGCCACTCCACGTACCCGGCGTCGGCGATCGTCGACGCCCAGTACGTCGCGCGGGACCGGGGGCGTGAGCGGTTCGTCACCGAGCAGCCGCCGTACTCGATCCTGACCCGGGCCATCGAGAACGAGGTCCTGCCGGTCTGTGCGCGGTACGGCATGGGCGTGATCCCGTACAGTCCGCTGGCCGGCGGCTGGCTCTCCGGCCGCTACCGCAAGGACGCCGACCCGGCCGGTCCCACCTCGGTCGCCCGGCAGCGGCTGGCCAACCGCTTCGACCTGTCCCGGCCGGAGAACCAGCGCAAGCTCGACGCCGCGGACCAGCTCGGACAGCTGGCCGGCGAGGCCGGGCTGACCCTGGTCGAGCTGGCGATCGCGTTCGTGCTGCGGCACCCGGCGATCACGGCACCGATCATCGGCCCGCGCACCATGGAGCACCTCGAATCGCAGCTCGCCGCGGCCGACGTACGGCTGTCCGACGACGTGCTGGACCGGATCGACGAGATCGTGCCGCCCGGGGTCACCCTGAACCCGGCCGACAACGGCTGGGTCAGCCCGGCTCTGCAGCCCGCCGCCCGCCGCCGCTGAGCCGGACGACCAGGTCGGCCCAGCGAGCTGAACTGGACCGCGGCCAGCTTCCAGGCGCCGGCCTGCCGGACCCACACGTGGCTGACCCGGACGGTCAGGTCGATGGGCGTGCCCTGCCAGGTGGCCCGGCACCGCTGCACGCCGCGGACGATCGCGGTGCCGTCGTAGTGCCGGACGTCCGTTTCCGAATTGTCGACGGCGAGGAACCGGAAATCGTCGTGGCGGGCGATCCACTGCTGTTTGCCGAGCACGTATCCCTGTTCGCCGATGGACCGGAAATCGTCGGCCAGCAACGATTCCAGGCGGCCGGTGTCGCCGTGCAGTTCCGCCTCGTCGAATGCGGCCTGCAGGGTCAGGATCTCATCCGTCATGATTCCTCGAGTCCGGCCGGGCCGCCGCGGCGGCGCGTCACCGGGCCACCCTAGCGGCTCAGGCCGGGAAGTCCCCGGCGACCGGTTCGACGATCTCGGACTCGTGCGGGACGCCGTGGGCGACCAGGACCGGGGTGGCGCCGGGCCGCCGGTGGGCGCGATATCCGGCGAACGCCATGGGTACGCCGCGCGCGGTGAACGGATCCACGGCGTCCATCACCTGGATGTGCAGGTGCGGCTGGAGTGAGTTGCCGGAGTTCCCGCAGTCGCCGAGCGGCTCGCCGGTGCCGACCTCGTCACCCGGCCCGACCTGGATCGAGCCGGCGCGCAGGTGGGCGAGGACCACGTACCGCCGCTGGTCCCGCAGTTGCAGGATCACGTGGTTGCCGGCGATGGCCCCCGCGCCCTGCCTCGCCCGGGCCGCCTGGGTCACGGCGTAGGCCACGCGGGTGAGCTGCGAGCGCCGGGCCTCGTGGTCGGGCTCGCCGTCGTGGACCGCGACGACCGTGGCCGCGGCGGGGGCGAGGATGGGCAGGCCGAACGCGTAGAAACGGTCCGGCGGTTCGGTGGCCAGGAGCGTGCGCCAGTCCCGTACGCCGGCTGTCCGCCGTCCCCGCACAGCGATGAAGTCCATGGCGTAGGTCGTGGCGAACAGGTGGGTGCCGTGGCTGGGCACCCGCCGGGCCGGGCTGTTGCGGGCCAGCCAGGTGCCCCGGAACGGCAGCGTGAGGGTGACCTGGTCGAGATCGGACATGCGCTTTCCCCCGGTTCGCGAATCGTTCACCGTATCGGCGGGACGCATCGACCGCGCTGCAAACGTTTGCCGTCGAAACGCCCCGCCATTTGGCGCAAAGCCGCCCAGAGCGGGGCACTCCGGTTGACGTCCTGGCCGCCCAGGGGTTTAGCTCGGCGCAAAGCTTTGCCGGGGCACCTGGAAACCCCGGTGCAAACAACCGAAGAGCGGCCCGGGCGCAAACCGGACCCAAAGCTTTCTTCTCGACCGTACGGCCGTCGGGCCGATGAATGCCGGGTCTGTCGCATGCAACAGACCTGCATATCGATGGCATTGACTCCCGACGATGAACTTACCTATGTTTTTCCTAGACGTTTCGTCGACGTTTCGGTCAATTGATCGCGCCATTCCCCCCACCTGTCGTCACTCGGGAGAATTCGCCATGCCCAGAAATCCACTGCTGGCCACCGCTGTCGCGGCGGCCCTGACCGTCATGGTCGCGCTGGTCGGCACGAATGCCGCTTTCGCCGACGCGTTCTTCGGTGACACCTTCGACGACGGCGACGCGAACGGCTGGACGAAGACCGGCGGCAGCTGGTCGGTCGTCACCGACGGCTCGCCGGTCTACCGGCAGGCCAGCACAGGCGCCGGCGCCAAGACCCAGACCGGTGACCTGGCCTGGTCCGACTACACCGTGCAGGCCCGGGTCAAGCCGACCGCCTTCGCGACGTCCGCCCGCTCGGCCGGCATCACCGCCCGCAGCACGACGATGAGCAGCTACTACGCGCTGGTGCTGACCGGCGGCGGCGCGGCGCAGTTGCAGCGCGTCGCGAACGGCACGGTCACCGTGCTGAGTTCGGCGGCCGTCGGCGTCACCACCGGCACCTGGTACGACCTCGCCCTGCGGGTCACCGGCTCCACCCTGGCCGGCTCGGTGAACGGTGCCCAGGTCGTGCAGGCGAGCGACGCGACCTTCGGCTCGGGCCGGATCGGGCTGGTCACCTCGTACGCCGCCGCCTCGTTCGACGACGTGGTGGTCGAGACCCCGGCGCCCGGGCCCGACCCGACCGGCTCGACCCCGCCGACCACGCCGCCCAACCCCGGCTCCGGCCGGGTCGCCGGCACACCCACCGGCTTCGCGGCGGTGAACGCCTGGGGCCGGGCCACCACGACCGGCGGCGCGGGCGGTGCGACGATCGCGGTCGACACGGCCGCCGAGCTGCTGGGCGCCATCGCGCGGCCCGAGCCGCTGACCATCTGCGTCAGCGGCACGATCACCCTGCCGGCCGGCATGTACGACGTCGCGTCGCACAAGTCGATCATCGGCGTCGGCGCCACCGCGGGCATCACCGGCGGCGGCTTCAACATCGGCCTGCCGGTCTCCACGGCGACGACACCGCCGGCCGACGCCGTGCAGAACGTCATCATCCAGAACCTGTCGTTCCGCAAGGCCAGTGACGACTCGATCAACGTGCAGATGTTCTCGCACCACGTGTGGATCGACCACAACGACCTGGCGCAGGGCTACGACGGCCTGATCGACATCAAGCGCGGTTCCTCGTACGTGACCGTGTCGTGGAACCACACCCACCACCACACCAAGAACATGCTGCTCGGTCACGACGACAACAACGGGGCGCAGGACACCGGCCGGTTGAAGGTCTCGTACCACCACAACTGGTTCGACGCGACGCCGCAGCGCAATCCGCGGGTCCGCTTCGGCGAGCCGGTGCACGTCTACAACAACTACTACTTCTACAACACCGACACCGGCGTGGCCTGCCAGAACAACGCCGGCTGCCTGGTCGAGGGCAACTACTTCGAGAACGTCGAGGAGCCGGTGACCAACACGTACGCCGGGCCCGCCGGCCGGTGCGTCGCCCGCAACAACGTCTTCGTCGGCGAGTCGGGTGCCCCGGACTGCTCCGGGACCGTGCAGGAGGCGAGCGCCTATTACGCGTACACCCTGGACGACCCGAACTCTGTGAAGGCGATCGTCACCGGTGGCGCCGGCGTCGGACGGGTTGCGGCATGAGGACGGCTGCGATTGTTGTCGCCGCACTGACCGCGGCTGCCGCCGTACAGGTGCCCTCCACGCGGGTCGCGGCGGCACCCGCCGCAGCGGACGGCTTCGCCGGTGTGGCCGGCTACGGCCAGGCCTCGACCACCGGCGGTGCCGGCGGCCCGACCGTCACCGTCTCCACCACCGCGGCCTTCCTCGCCGCGATCGCCCAGCCCGGCCCGCTGATCATCCAGGTGTCCGGCGCCATCACCCTGCCGACCGGCTCCCGCGACGGCATGCACGACGTCACCTCGGACAAGACCATCGTCGGCCTCGGGTCGACCGGCGCGCTGGTCGGCGGCGGGCTCAATATCGGCCTGCCGGTCGACAACGACGTCACCACGCCGCCGGCCGGCGCCGTGCACAACATCATCATCCGGAACCTGCGGCTCACCGGGGCCACGGACGACCTGATCAACGTGCAGATGTTCAGCCACCACGTGTGGATCGACCACAACGACTTCTCGAACGGCGACGACGGCGCGCTCGACATCAAGCGCGGCTCGGACCTGGTGACCGTGTCCTGGAACAGGTTCCACGATCACGACAAGACGCTGCTGCTCGGCCACGACGACGACAACGGCGCCCAGGACGCCGGCCGGTTGCGCACCACCTACCACCACAACTACTTCGACGGCTCCGACCAGCGCAACCCGCGCGTCCGCTTCGCGCCGGTGGTGCACGTCTACAACAACTACTACCGCGACAACAGCTACGGCGTCGCGTCCACCAACGACGCCGGCCTGTTCGTCGAGGGCAACTACTTCTTCAGCGTCAACAACCCCGGCCGGGTCGACTTCAGCGGCCCGCTCGGGCGGATGGTCCAGCGCGACAACATCCTCGTGGAGTGCAACCACCCGATCGAGGTACGGGGCACCGTCACCGATCCGCGGACCTTCTACGCCTACACGGCGGACAGCGCGTCGAGCGTACCCACGATCGTGCCGGCGGGCGCCGGCACCGGGAAGGTGTGACCCACCATGAGACGACTCCTGGTCATTGCCGTGTTCGGCGCCGCGGTCCTGGTGCCCGGCACGGGGAACGCGGCGGTGGCCGCGCAGGCGGACGGCTTCGCGAGTGTCAACGCGCTCGGGCGCAACGGCACCACCGGTGGCGCCGCGGGACCGACGGTCACGGTCACCACGGGCGCCGCGCTGGCGCAGTACGCCGGCACGAACAGCCCTTACACGATCCTGGTCAGCGGCCGCGTCACCGTCGACGACATGATCACCGTGGTGGCCGACAAGAGCATCATCGGCGTCGGCTCCACCGCGGAGATCACCGGCGGCGGCCTGCAACTGGGCTCGACCACGCGGCCCGGCAACAACGTCATCATCCGCAACCTCAAGTTCAGCAACGCCTCGGACGACTCGGTCAGCGTCACCAACGGCGCCCACCACGTGTGGATCGACCACAACGAGTTCCTGCCCGGCTACGACGGTTCGCTCGACATCAAGCGCAAGTCGACCTACGTCACCGTCTCCTGGAACCGTTTCCGCGGCACCGACAAGACGATGCTGCTCGGCCACTCCGACTCGTACTCCGCCGATGTCGGCTACCTCAAGGTCACCTACCACCACAACTGGTTCGAGGGCAGCAACCAGCGCCACCCGCGGGCCCGGTTCGGCGACCCGGTGCACGTCTACAACAACTACTACCGCGACATCGGCCTCTACGGGATCGCGTCGACCCAGAACGCGGGCGTGGTGGCCGAGGGCAACTACTTCGAGAACGTGCCGTTCCCGTGCCACTCGGTGAGCGGCTACGCCGACAGTGATCCGGGCCGGCTCGTACAACGCGCCAACGCCTTCGTCAACTCCGGGGTCTGCGAGGCGGGCGGGACGGTCACCGAGCCGTCGACGTACTACGCGTACCAGCTCGACGCCGCGTCGTCCGTGCCCGCCGCGGTAACTGCCGGCGCCGGTGTGGGGAGGGTGTCGTGAGAATTGCCCTGTGTGCAGTGCTGGTCGCGGCCGGCCTCTCTGTGGCCGGGCCCGCCCAGGCGGCCCCGGCCGGCGCCCCGGACGGCTTCGCCTCCGTGGCCGCGCTGGGCCTGTCCGGCACCACCGGCGGCGGGGGGGGGGCGGGGGGGGCCCGGCCCACCCACCCACAGCGGCGCCCACCCCGACAAAACCGGGGGCCCCAGACCCAAACCGTGGGGGGGGCCCACG
>NZ_JBEZGQ010000207.1:0-10778 GCF_040650095.1 Actinoplanes sp. NPDC048791
CCACCGCGGTGGTGGTGACGCCGTTGTGGGCCCGGACCGGTCCGGCCTCGGCGGCCGCCACGTCGAGGCGGTAGCCGCCGCGGGCGATCAGGGCCGCGGTGGCGAACACGTCGGCCGGGCCGGCCAGGTCGAGCAGCTGGAATCCGTCGTAGACGACGACGGCGATGCGGCGGTCCCCCATGGCGTCGATGATCGCGGGGTACGCGGGGCGGCGTCCACGCCACGACCATGACGATTTCGGCCATCGGGCGGGCTCAGCCCAGGACGCGGCGGGCCTCCGCGAGCACGGCGGGCGATGCCAGCGGAGCCCAGGACGCGAACAGCTCGCGGAAGTAGGCGCCGTGGCGGGCGACGAACGTCGGGTCCTGCTCGGCGACGTCGAGCTCGTTGACGATGCTCAGGTCGGTGAACGGGCCGGTCTGCTCCGGGGCCAGCTCGTGGACGCCGCCGGTGAAGCGGTCCCACACCTGCCGGGTGCCGGGCAGGGCCCGCCAGGTGCGGGAACGGTCGCAGGCGCCGTACCGGTAGATCAGTGCCTCGGCGCGCTCACCGACCAGCTCGCGCAGGACCGCCCGGTCGGCGACCGCCAGCAGGCTCCGGTCGAAGCCGTCGGTGCCGTAGGCGGCGTGGGCCAGCCCGGCCAGCTGCACCTTCGGGTCGTGGCCGAGCGCGCCGAGCCGGTCGTGGACCCGGCCCAGGTGGGCGTAGAGGGTGCCGCCGGGGTGCTCGATGTTCTCGGCGCCGCGCTCGCGCAGCCAGGCCCGCACGGTGTGCTCGGTGCTCATCGCGCCGGGCCCGCGCCGGTCAGCACGGCGACCTTGCCGGTCTCCAGCGCCACCCACACGGTGCCGTCCGGGCCGACGGTCAGGCCGTGCGGTTCGGACTTCGGGCTCGGCAGGTCGTGCCCGGTGACGGTGCCGTCGACGCTGATGTGCGCGACGCGGTTGGCACCCCACTCGGTGAACCAGCAGCCGTCTCCGGCGGCGACGATCGCGTGCGGGCGGGCCGTGCGGTCGGGCAGCGCGAACTCGGTGATCGTGCCGTCCGGGGTGATCCGGGCGACCTGGCCGGCGCCGATCTCGACGCACCACAGCGCGTCGCCGCCGGCGGTGATCCCGACCGGGGCGGCGGCCGGGGTGGGCAGGTCGTGCAGGGTGACCGTGCCGTCGGTGGTGATCCGGCCGACGGCATTGGCCTGGTTGAGGGTGAACCACAGGGCGTCGTCGGGGCCGGCGGTGATGGTCGAGACGAACGCCTGCGAGACCGGCAGGGGGAACTCGCGCAGGTCACCGTCCGGGGTGAGCCGCCCGATCCGGTCGGCGTTCATCTCGGTGAACCAGAGCGCGCCGTCGGGGCCGGCGGTGATCCCGTACGGGCCGCAGCCGCGCGTGGGCAGCGGGAACTCGCTGAGCTGCCCGTCGGTGCTGATCCGGGCGATCCGGTCGTCCTGGGTGCGGGTGAACCACAGCGCCCCGTCCGGCCCGGCGGTGATCAGGCTGGGCTGGCAGTCGGGGGCGCCCAGGTCGAAGGTGCGCAGGTCACCGTCGGTGGTGAGGCGCGCGATCCGCCCGGCGTGCACGAGCGTCAGCCACAGGGCGCCGTCGGGGCCGGTCGTGATGCCGTACGGGCCGGCGTCCTCGTCGGCGACCGTGATCTCCCGGATGTCCATGCCGTTCCCCTCCGCTGTCTCAGGGCACTTCCGGGTCGGGCGGGCGCCAGCCGCGGCGCCGGCCCCGGCGCAGGGCGGCGGCGCGTGAGCGCCCGGTTCGAGGAGCTCGCCTGGCGCGAGACGCCGATCGGCGAGATCAGCCTGCGCCGCCGCCTCGACCCGCGGCTGCGCGTCGAGGTCTACGAAGTCAAGATCAACGACGAGTTCCTGATGTCCAGCCTGTTCACTGTGGCCGAGATCGAACTGGCCCGGCTCGGCCTGGCCGCGTTGCCGAGCGAGGCCCGCCCGGACGTGGTGGTGGGCGGGCTCGGCCTCGGCTACACCGCGCGGGCCGTCCTGGAGGACGCCCGGGTGGCGTCGCTGGTGGTCGTCGACGCGGTCGCCGAAGTGATCTCCTGGCACGAGCGCGGGCTGCTGCCCGAGGCGGCGCCGCTGGTCACCGACCCGCGCAGCCGCCTGGTCGAGGGTGACTTCTTCGCGATGGCGGCCGGGCCGGACGGCTTCGACCCCGCGGCGCCCGGCCGGCGCTTCGACGCGATCCTGCTCGACGTCGACCACAGTCCGCGGCACGTGCTGGCCCCGGCCAACGCGGCGCTCTACACCGTCGACGGGATGCGCCGGCTGACCGCGCACCTGCGGCCCGGCGGGGTCTTCGCCCTGTGGTCCGACGACCCGCCGGACGCCGAGTTCGAGGCGGTCCTGGCCGAGGTCTTCACCTCGGCGGCGGCGCACGTGGTCTCGTTCCCGAACCCGCTCACCGGCGGAGAGTCGGCCAACACCGTATATGTAGCTACATAGCCGGGCATACTGGCGGTTGTGGACGACCACCCTCTCGAACCCGGCGAGGACGCCACGACGTTCTTCCAGCCGCGCGCCGAAGTCTTCGTGACCGTGCTGTGGGTGTGCGCCGCCGTGTGGTTCCTGTGCCGGGGCCTGTCGGTGCTGGTCCAGGTGCTGCTGGGCGACGTGCCGACGATCGGTGAGCTGGTCCGGGTCGCGGAGAGCCTGCTGGTCGTCCCGGTGGTCACCGCGAGCGTGGTCATGCTGGTGGCCTGGAACAGGCTCGGCTGGATGAAGAGCTCCGTCTACGGCCTGGAGTTCGCGGCGACCGGGCGCCGTGGCGTGCACCTGCGCTGGGCGTCGATCGCTTCGGTCGGCCTGCGGCGCTGGGGCCCGTTCACGGAGCTGGTGGTGACCCCGACCGACATGGCCGCGGTGACCGAGCTGCCCGGCCCCGGCCGCCGCCCGCGGGTGCTGCGCCGCGAGTCCGGCCCGGCGTTCCTGATCGACGTGGGCCTGATGTCGCCCGGCCCCCGGACGCTGCTCGCCGAGCTGCACCGGCGCATCCCGTCCCGGGTCTGAGCCTGCGCGGGTCTTGACCCCGGCTCCCCGCGCCCCTATGTTTAACGCATCCGTTAATTAACGAAGGTGTTAAACAGCATGACCGACCGGCTCAGCGTCATCTTCGCGGCCCTGGCCGACCCGACCCGCCGCGCGATCCTGGCCCGGCTGGCCGAGGGCGACGCCACCGTCTCGGAGCTGGCCGAGCCGTTCACGATCAGCCTCCCGGCGATCTCCCGGCACCTGAAGGTGCTGGAACAGGCCGGCCTGATCACGCGGAGCCGCTCCGCCCAGTGGCGCTCCAGCAGCCTGCAGGCCGAGCCGCTGCGCGAGGCGACCGCCTGGATGGAGCGCTACCGGCGGTTCTGGGACGTCAACTTCGCGCGCCTCGACGCGCACCTGCAGCGCATCCAGCAAGAGGAGAGAGAACCATGAGCGACGCCACCACCCAACTGGTCCTCACCCGGATCTTCGACGCCCCGCGGGAGCTGGTCTACCGCGCGTTCACCGACCCCGATCAGCTCGCCGCCTGGTTCGGCCCGGTCGGCTGGTCGGTGCCCCGCGACAGCGTGGACATCGAGGCCAAGGTCGGCGGCCACCAGCGCTTCACGATGGTCAACGACGAGGACCCGGCCCAGAACTCGCCGGTCGACGTGACCTTCGTCGAGGTCGTCGAGAACGAGCTGCTGGTCGGCGAGGAGAACGCGGCCGAGATCCCGGAGTTCGCCGGCTCGCTGATGCGGATGCGGCTGGAGTTCCACGACGAGCCCGGCGGGAAGACCCGGCTGGTGCTGACCCAGGGCCCGTACACCGAGGACTTCGTCGCGATGGCCCGCGAGGGCTGGGGCAGCTCCTTCACCAAGCTGGACCGCACACTCGGCTAACCGGCGGTGCCGGCCAGGGTGTCGGGAGCGCCGAAGGTGACCGGGACGCCGGGGGAGTAGAGCACACTCACCGGCGGCCCGGCCGGTGCGGGCAGGCCGGCCGCTGTGATCAGCTCGTCGTCGAGCTCGAGCAGCTCCGCGCGGTGCAACGGCCAGCGTGGGTGCTCGTTGGGCAGGTGCAGGCTGCGGCCCCACGCGTGGGTGTGCAGGCCCCAGCGGGCGGTGACGAAGTGCTCCACCGGGGACGGCTCGGTGAGCGGGGCTCCGACGCGTACGGTCATGGAGCTGGCCGCCCCGCGCGGCCCGGGCCAGCGCCGCCGGCTGGTGTAGCGCAGCACGTCGCCGTCCTTCTCCAGGCGCATCCGCGCCCACTTGTACGGCAGGCGCAGCGAGGCCTGCGCGGTCAGCACGGGCAACAGCCGCTCGGCCTCCAGGGACAGGAAGACGACGGCCCGGCGCCCCTGCGCGTCCACGCTGTACAGCCGCACGTTGGTCTCGAGGAACGTGCCCAGGTACGGGATGCCGGGGCCGCGCAACGCCCCCAGCCGCACCATCCGGAAGCCGATCAGGCCCACGTAACTCAGGCCGTCCAGGGTGTCCGGGACGGTGCCGCGGGGCAGGAACGGCGCGACGGTCTCCGGCGGCACAGCCCAGTGCAGGAACGCGAGGTCGTGCCAGCTCTGCACCAGCAACGACCGGCGTACCGGCCGTACCGTCTCCGGGGTCACGTCCTCGATCCGCACGCTCCCCATCATGCCGGTGCCGGGCGCGGCGCCGGAGTGATCTCCGTCGCCGCGCCGGCCTCGCGTCACTTGGTGAAGCGGCTGAGGATGCCCTTCTTCACCTGGCTCGGGCGCTGCTGCTCGCCGGCGAAGGCGCTGATCACGATGAGCGCACCGGTCAGCGCCGGCACCACCCACTGCAGCGCGGACAGCTTCTTCTGCGCCCGCACCACCTCGATCGGGGTGTCCACCGTCGACTCGGTGCCGGAGGCGGCGGGCACCGCGGTGTCCTTGGCCACCTTGCGGCCGAGCAGCCGGCTGTAGCCGGTCACGCCCAGCGCGGCCACGGTCAGGCCGGTCTTGGCCAGCGACATGGTGGCGACGCCCTGCTGGGCGGCCAGCCGGCCGCGGTTGCCGACCAGCTCGCCGACGCTGCCGGCCAGGTGCGCACCGATCGCGGCGGCGTTCACCGGGGTCCACTTGTTCCAGCCGGTGTTCGCGACCCGGCCGGTGCTCTCCGGGTCGGCCGTCTCGGCAGCGGCGGGGTTGAGCGCCACCGCGTTGGCCAGGGTGCCGCCGAACCAGGCGGCGAGCCCGACGTCGTGCAGGGACCGGGAAAGAGTGTCCTGAGCCAAGGTGTCCTCCAGAGTTCGCGCAGGTGGGATACCTGTGCGAGCTACCCGGGGCAGGACGGCTTACACGGCCGGCGCGCGATCGGGTCCGGATCCGGCAGTGTCCAGTGCCACACAGACTGATCCTCGCGCCGCGGCCCGCCCGTACCGTTGGTGTATCCCGGTCACGCCAGCCCCTCGGAGGACCCGCATGCCGGTACCGCGCCGCACCCGTCTGCTGCCCTTGGTCCCCATGGTGGTGGCGCTGATCGCCCTCGGCTGCGTCTCCGCACCCGACGAGCGCGGTGGCCAGGCTCCCGTTGCGCCGCGGACCACCGCCGCCGGTGAGGACCCGGACGGCACGGACACCCCGGAGGAGTTCAAGGCCGACGTCGGAGACGCCGAACGGGTCGCCGAGGCGTACTGGAAAGCGCAGTTCAAGGCGTCCGGGCTGAAGTTCGAGCCGATCGCGCAGCTGATCCCGTACGAGCGGGAGGGCGAGGTGGCGTGCGGCGGGCAGGGCCTCGGTCTCAACAACGCGGCGTACTGCTCGGCCGGTGACTTCATCGCGTACGACATCAACTGGGCGTTCGCCGCGTTCCGCCAGATCGGTGACGCGTTCATCTTCTACCTGCTCGGCCACGAGTACGCCCACGCCATCCAGCGGCGGCTCGGCATCCAGAAGGAGTTCTCCATCGAGCAGGAGCTGCAGGCCGACTGCATGGCGGGGGCGTACATCGGCGACACCGAGCGCAAGGGCTCCCTCAAGCTCGACGACGGTGACCTCGAAGAGCTGGCCCGGGGCCTGGAGGCGGTCGGGGACGACCCGGGGCAGCCGTGGTTCGCCGAGGGCGCGCACGGCTCGGCCAAGCAGCGGACCAGGTCCTTCAGCAACGGCTACCGGCGCTCCCTGGACCCCTGCGACGTGTCGTAGCGGTCACACCGGCGCCCGTGACGGCCGGCCGGCGGGGACAATGGGCAGGACATCTGACGAACGGCTCGGGAGGCCTGCCCTGACACGCACACAACCGGCTGCGGTGCTCTTCGACATGGACGGCACGCTGGTCGACAGCGAGAAGGTCTGGGACGTCGCGCTGTACGAGCTGGCCGAACACGCCGGCGGCAAGCTGTCCGAGCCGGCCCGGCTGGCGATGATCGGCAGCAGCATGGCCACCTCGATGCGGATCCTGCGCGAGGATCTGGCCCAGCCGGACCGCGACGAGGCCGCCGACGTGGCCTGGCTCGAGCACCGCGTCGAGGAGCTGTTCGCCAAGGGCCTGATCTGGCGGCCGGGAGCGCTGGAGCTGCTGCGAGCGGTCCGCGCGGCCGGACTGCCGACGGCGTTGGTCACCTCGACCGGGCGCCGGCTCGTGGAGGTCGCGCTCGACACCCTGGGCCGGGAGAATTTCGACGCCGTGGTCTGCGGCGACGAGGTGTCGGCCCCGAAGCCCGACCCGACGCCGTACCGGACGGCGGCCGAGCTGCTCGGGGTACGGATCGAGGAATGCGTGGCGATCGAGGACTCACCGACGGGCATGGCCAGCGCCGTGGCGTCGGGGGCGGCGGTGCTGGCGGTGCCGGCCGAGCTGGAGCTGCCGCCGACCGACGGGGTGCACCTGCGGGACTCGCTGGAAGGCGTCGATCCGGCCTTCCTGGCGACGCTCTTCGCCTCCGCCACCGCCTGAGCTCCGCGCTTCGCGCTTCGCACTTCGCGCTTCGCACTTCGCGTTTTGCTTGAGCCCGCGTTTTGCTTGAGCCCGCGCTTTGCTTGAGCCTGGGCTCTGCTTGAGCCCCGCGCACCGCGCGAGCCCGCGCCGGGTTCGGCGCGGGCTCGGCGGTTGTGCTCAGTCGTGGGCGATCGCGCCCAGGACGTTGAGGCGGGCGGCGCGGATCGCCGGCAGGACCGCGGCGATCACCCCGACCAGGGCGGCCAGCACCAGGTAGGTGCCCATCCGGCCCCACGGCAGCACCAGCTCGGTGATGCCGTCGCTCTTCAGCGCGCGGGTCACCGCCGTACCCATGCCGGCGCCGACGACCACGCCGAGCAGTGCGCCGAAGACGGAGATCACCACCGCCTCGACCGTCACCATCCGCATCGTCTGCGCCCGGCCCAGGCCGACCGCCCGCAGCAGCCCCAGCTCGCGGGTGCGTTCCAGCACCGACAGGGCCAGGGTGTTGATCACGCCGAGCACCGCGATCAGGATGGCCAGCGCCAGCAGGATCTGGATCATCGTGATCAGGGTGTCGAAGGTGGCCGCCTGCTCGTCCACGAACGCCTGCGCGTCCTGCGCCGACACCTCGGGGCTGTCCGCCAGCAGCGCCTTGACCTGCGGTAGCACCTGGCTGACGGCGACACCGTCGGCGAGGCGCACGAAGCCCATGGTCGGCTGCGTGATGCCGAAGTCCTTGGCCGTGGCGACCGGCAGCACGTAGTCACCCGGCATGCTGTCCTCCGGGTAGGTGGCCACGATCGTGTACTGGCGGGGATCACCGCGCGCCGGCTGGAGCGTGACCTTGGTGCCGACCTGCCAGCCGTAGTCCTGCGCCTCCTCCACGCTGACGGCCAGCTGGTCGTCGCGCAGGGTGTCCGGCATGCCGACCGCAGTGTTGCCGAACGCGTCCTTGAGCGCGGTCACGTTGTCGGTGGCGTTGACGTAGTGGTTCTCGCCGTCGATCGTGACCTGGTCGTTCCAGAGGCCGGCGACCGCCCGTACCCCGGGGATCTTCGCCGTGTCGCGCAGCACCGCCGGGTCGTAGGTCGGCGGCCGCGGGCCGTTCTGGTCCCCGCTGATGATCACCTCGGCCTTGAGGATCGTCGCGGCCTCGGCCTTGAGGCTGCTCTTGGCCGAGTCCATCACCACGGTGACGCCGGTGACCAGCGCGATGCCGACCATCAGCGCGGCCGCGGTGATCGCGGTGCGCCGCGGGTTGCGGCCCGAGTTGAGCCGGCCCAGGCGCCCCGGCAGCGACCAGGAGAACAGCCGGCCGATGCCGGACACGACCGGGCGGCTGATCAGCGGCGTGAGCAGCGCGATGCCGATGAACGAGACCAGCACGCCGGTCAGGATGGTCCAGAGGGTGGCGTCGCCCATGTCGGCGAACAGGCCCAGACCCAGGGCGGTCGCCCCGGCCGCGGTCACCAGGCCGCCGGCCACGCTGACCTTGGTGAGCGGCCGGTCCGGCGTCGCGACGTCCTGCATGGCCGCGACCGGCGCGATCCGCGACGCCCGCAGCGCGGGCAGGACCGCGGCGACCACGGTCACCACGACCCCGACCACGAACGAACTGATGATCGCGGCGGCCGGCACACCCACGCTGCCGAGCTGCATGCTGCCACCGACGAACGAATTGAACAGGTACGCCAGCAGCGCGCCGACGCCGACACCGGCCGCCAGGCCGAGCACCGAGGCGATCAGGCCGATCACCACCGCCTCGACCAGCACCGAGCCGATCATCTGACGGCGGCTCGCGCCCAGCGCCCGCATCAGCGCCAGCTCCCGGGTGCGCTGCGCGACGATGATCGAGAACGTGTTGAGGATCAGGAAGATGCCGACGAACAGTGCGACGCCGGCGAAGCCGAGCAGGATGTTGGTGAAGAAGCCCAGCCCGGCCTGCAGATCGGCGGCGGTGTCGGCGGCGAGCTGGTCACCGGTCTTGGTGACGTAGCCGGCGCCGAGGGTGGCCGAGATCCGGTCGCGCAGCGCTTCCGGCGTCACGCCCGGCTCGGCCTGCACCCGGATGGAGCTGTAGACCCCGGTCTTGCCGAGCATCAGCTTCTGGGCCACCGGTTCGGTGAAGGCCACCTCCTGCACGCCGCCGAGGCTGTCCCGGTTACCGCTGTAGCCGTAGATGCCGACCAGCTTGAACTCTTTCTTCGGTTCCAGGGTGAGCACGCCGACCCGGTCGCCGACCTTGATGCCGGCGGCCTTGGCCACGGTCGCGTTCACCACGAACTCGTCGGCGGCGGTGGGCCCGCGACCCTCGCGCAGCTGGACCAGGTCGTCCGTGCCGGTCCAGGCCGAGCCGATGCGCGGCGGGCCGACCGAGGTGAGGACCTTGCCGTCGCTGCCGATCACCCGGGCGCCGTCGGCGTCGACCAGCCCGGTCGCGCTCTTGACGCCGGGCACGCCCTTCACCTGGGCCAGGGCGGACGCGGGCAGCGGGGTGATGACCTCTTCGCCCTCGAACTCGGAGACCTCGACCTTGGGCTTGGCCGTGACGCCGACGTCGGTGGTGGAGTACGCGCTGGCGAACAGCGAGTCGAACGACTTGCTCAGGGTGTCGGTGACCACGAACGCGCCGGCCACGAACATGACGCCGAGCACGACGGCGAGCCCGGAGAGGATGAGCCGCAGCTTGCGGGCCAGCAGGCTCTTCAGGGTCGCGCGCAGCATCAGAGCATCACCGGTTCGGCGTGCGTGTCGAGGCGCTTCATCATGTCCAGCACGGTCTCCGGGGTCGGGCCGGTGAGCTCGTCGACGATCGCGCCGTCGGCCAGGAACACCACCCGGTCGGCGTAGCTGGCGGCGACCGGGTCGTGGGTGACCATGACGATGGTCTGGTTGTGCTCACGCACGCTGGCCCGCAGGAACGACAGCACCTCGGCGCCGGACCGCGAGTCCAGGTTGCCGGTGGGCTCGTCGGCGAAGATGACGTCGGGCCGGCCGATCAGGGCCCGGGCGCACGCGACGCGCTGCTGCTGGCCGCCGGAGAGCTGGCTGGGCCGGTGGCTGAGCCGGTCCCGCAGTCCGACGGTGTCGATGACGATGTCCCACCACTGCGGGTCGGGCTTGCGCCCGGCGATGTCCAGCGGCAGCCGGATGTTCTCCTGCGCGCTCAGCGTTGGCAGCAGGTTGAACTGCTGGAAGATGAAGCCGACCCGGTCGCGGCGCAGCCGGGTGAGGGCCTTGTCGCCCATGCCGGTGATCTTGGTGCCGCCGACGTGCACCTCACCGCGGTCGACCGTGTCCAGCCCGGCCAGGCAGTGCATGAGGGTCGACTTGCCGCTGCCGGACGGGCCCATGATGGCCGTGAACCTGCCGCGTTCGAACTCGGCGCTCACGCCGCGCAGCGCGACGACCCGCGCCTCGCCGGTGCCGTAGACCTTCCAGACCTCGCCGGCCCGTGCGGCCGCCGGTTCGCGGGAATCCGTGCTTGTCACTGTGCCCCCAGGAGAACGTGCTCGATGTGGTCCGGCTCAGTCTTTCGGCGCGAGCGGCCCGAAGCGTCCGCCCAGCGGCGTAGCCCGACGCGGAGATTTCGGTGGGGGTGCCACCCAGACAACGCTCAGGGTTACCCCCTGGCGTCACGGTGACGGTTGACAGACGTCAAAGGTGACGTCATATTGATGTCATGGACCTGACGCCGTACCTCGAATCGCTCCGCAGCGACCTCAGCGCCGCAGCGGCCCCGGGTGGTCCGGAGACCGCCCGGGCGGCGGACCTGCTCGGCCACGCCCTGGAGGCGTCGGCCCGGCTGGCCCTGCTGCAGGCGCTGTCGGACGCGGCGGCGGAGATCACCACCCGCCTGCACGGACCGGTGGTGGACGTCC
>NZ_JBEZGQ010000208.1:0-10747 GCF_040650095.1 Actinoplanes sp. NPDC048791
CCCGGATCTTCCACCTCATAGCACGGCCGCTTGAATTCCTTGACCGCGCTGCGCGGAAACGCGAACCGCGATAACACCCTGCGTGGTCTGGGTTTGAACGAGACGCCAGCCGGATAAAGCCGCGGGGAATGCGGCTCCGCAAAACGCGCCAGCAAAACAACCGGCTCGCCGAGCGGCGCCGCGGACAACGGCAACCTGATCCTTCGCGGATCCTGATCCACCGCACGGAACCGCCTCGCCGGAGGCCCTCGCACCACGGGGGTCTCCGGCGCGTCCGTGTGTGGGTCATGCGCGCGGTAATCTTCGGGTACTGCGGCACGCTGACCGACCCCGGCGAAGAGGGAGTATCGCGAGCCCTCGCGCACCGCACCGGCGAGCTGCTCGGCGTCTGCCGGCCACGGTTCTGGGAGGCGCTGGCCGGGAGCTTCGGCTAGCGCACCATCGGGGTCCACGGCGGGATGGAGAGCACCCTGAGGGCGGTGGCGCTTTCCTGCGGAGCGAACCCGTCATCCGCCCAGCTCCCCGTCGCGCTCGCGCATCACCGGAGCGGTCATGCCCGCCTCCGCAAGCCGCGGCACCACGCGCTCGGCGTCCTGGCGGAACTCCGGCGGCGGGGGCTCCCGATCGGCCTGCTTAGCGACTGCGGTGCCGAGCTGACGGAGTGCTGAAGCCCCACCACGTTTGTCCCGCTCGTCTTCTCTGGCAGGAGCGATGCCGCAAGCCCGATCCGCGGCTCCATGCGGCGGTGGGGCGGCGCCTCGCCGTCCATCCTGAGAAGTGCTCGCCACGAACGCGCTGTCCCCGGGGGCGGCGCGGTACCGGTCGACCCCGATGACGGGGTCCGTGAGTACGCGGTGGACGATCCGGCCGGCCTGCTGCCCCTGGTGGGCAGCGCCGGGCCGGTACAACGGTCGGCATGGAGATCCGCGTGCCTGAACTGCCGTTCCCGCTGAGCCGGTCACCCCGCACCGGAGAGCTGGGCCTACAAGGAGGGTGTGCTGACCGGCGCCGCCGGCCCGCGCACGGACCTCTCCACCAGCCCTGAGGACGGATCGGTGCGCGCCGAGGCGCCGCTGCTGCTCGGCTCGTACCGGGGGGAATTCCAGTTCTCGGCGCTCGTCGCCCCGGCCTTTGTGGCCGCTTTCGACGCGGGTGCGCTGATCGCCCGGGAGGGCCAGGATCGCTGGCTCAAGCTGGCATTCGAGGCGCCGTAAGGGGTCCCGATGGTGGTCTCGGTGGTGACCCGCGGATCCTCGGACGACGCGAACGGGGCATGAGCCCAGACCGAGCAGCGGAGGCGGTCCTGCAGTGGCTGAAGGAAGGTGGGCCCACAGCCTTCGACATAACCCGAGAAGCAGACCGCAGCCATGCTGTCGACGCCACAATCCGTGCAGGCCTAGACCTGCTACCCGCCGCAGCTGCTGACCGATTCCTTGCTCACACACGCAACAGCGACCGAGACGATCAGATGACAATCCACGCCACGTTGGACAAGGCTTCACCAGGCCATCGCTTCCTTGATCCGCCCCTCAGCCATACCTAACCACAAGGGCGCTCGCGCCCTCCTAATCCGAAGGTCGAGACCAACCTCGCGGGTGCGCCAGGACGATGGACAGCGTTCCAACCGGGCCCCAGAGACTCGATACAAACCATGCTGTACCGCCTGGGGACCATGTGGGGACCACACGTCATGCGCGCTGATGCACCGACCTCCCGTCGGACCACGTGCCCGGGTCCAGTACGCCGCTACTGGACCCCTTGGCTCGGCAGGGGATCCGATGCACCCGTCACCCGCACCCCGCCCACGCCGGCGTGGGCCGGCTGCCTACGTGACTGGGAACGTGCCCTGCGTGCGGCCAATCATCCGCAGAACACCCGTTACAACTATCTGCTCGCGGCCGCCCAGCTGGGCCGGTACCTGCGTGAGTATTCCCCGGACCCGGAGGCCGTCACGGCGGCCGGCGACCCGACGCGGGTATCGCGGGCGCACGCCGGTTCGCGGCCGAGACGGGCGACCGTCGACGCTCCGAGCGACTGGCATCGTCGTAACAGCGTCTGCTCGGCCGGCCGCATTAGCACGAATGGCGTGATGACGGCCCCATGAGCCATATATTTATCGATACTCGTCACTTGCCGACCGGTTCTCATTGAAGGTCCGGCAACACCCTCGTAACATGCGAGCTGTGGTTGTTAACGGTAACATGACGGCGCCCCGCTTTTGAGAGCCGCTGCCCCCTACTCAGGAGAAAATCCGTGAACAGATCCAGACGTACGAATGTCGCTCTGGCCTCGGCCGGTGCCGCGCTGTTGGGATCGGCTGCGCTTGCGGTGGCGTTGCCGGCCAGTGCCGCCGCGGCGGGCTGTGCGGTCAACTACACCGTGGGTTCCGAGTGGCAGGGCGGGTTCACCGCCAGCGTGTCGGTCAAGAACCTCGGAGACGCCCTGAACGGCTGGTCGCTGACCTGGACGTTCGCCGCCGGGCAGACGGTGAGCCAGGCGTGGAGCACCGAGCTCACCCAGAGCGGCTCGGCCGTGACGGCCAGGAACGTCAGCTACAACGGCGCAATCGCCACGAACGGCGAGGTGTCGTTCGGCTTCAACGGCGCGTCGACCGGCAGCAACCCGGTTCCGACCGCCTTCGCCCTCAACGGCGTCGCGTGCACCGGACAGCCGACCACCACCACGCCGCCGGTCACGCCCCCATCGGAACCGCCGGTCACGCCCACAACGCCACCGCCGGCCACCTGCGCGCTGCCGACGTCCTACCGTTGGACGTCGACCGGTCCGCTGGCGCAGCCGAAGTCCGGCTGGGCGTCACTGAAGGACTTCACCATCGCCCCGTACCAGGGCAAGCAGCTGGTGTACGCCACCACTCACAGCAGCAGCGCCACCGGCGGCTGGGGTTCGATGAATTTCGGCCTGGTCGACAACCTCAACCAGCTCGGCTCGGCCGCCCAGAACACCATGAGTCAGGGCACCGTCGCGCCGTCGCTGTTCTACTTCGCGCCGAAGAACATCTGGGTTCTCGCCCACCAGTGGGGCCCGACGTCGTTCTCGTACCGCACGTCGACCAACCCGGCCAACGCCAACGGCTGGTCGGCCGCGCAGACCCTGTCCACCGCGAAGATCACCGATTCCGGCACCGGCGTGATCGACCAGACGATCATCGGCGACGACCAGAACATGTACCTGTTCTTCGCCGGCGACAACGGCAGGATCTACCGCCAGATCATGCCGATCGGGAACTTCCCGGGCAGCTTCGGCTCCAACTACACGACGATCATGACCGACACCTCGGAAAACATCTTCGAGGCACCGCAGGTCTACAAGGTGCAGGGCCGCAACCAGTACCTGATGATCATCGAGGCCAGGACCAGCTCCTGGGAGCGCTACTTCCGCTCGTTCACGGCGACCAGCCTGAGCGGCACCTGGACGCCGAACGCGACGACCTACAACAACCCGTTCGCGGGCAAGGCCAACAGCGGTGCCACCTGGACCAACGACATCAGCCACGGTGAACTGCTGCGTACCAGCGCGGATCAGACCAACACGATCGACCCCTGCAACTTGCAGCTGCTGTACCAGGGCCGCGCCACGAACTCGGGCGGTGACTACGGCCTCCTGCCGTACCGGCCGGGTCTGCTGACCCTCCGCCGCTGATCGACAAACGGATGATGCAACGAGGCGGGCCCGGATTCCACCGGGCCTGCCTCTCCTGTAACGGTCTCGCCGTCGGCGGTCAGGCGCTGGGCGACGTGTCGGCCGATTCCTGCGCAGCCTTCGAGGGCCCAGGTACGGCCTTTGTGTTCACGGCCGGCGGCGAGCATGGCTCGTAGCCGTCGCGGTCGGTGCCGAACCGGCCCCGCCCAAGGGCTTGCTCCAGGTCGTTGAAGATCACGAGCGTTTTGGCGCACCATGAAAACGCCTTCAAAAAGTGTTACGCCGAGACCCTCCGGGCGACCATATCTCCATTAACGAGCCTTCTTGTGAAGCGCGAAATCATCTGTCTATATTGTCGTCGCTCAATGACGTTGGAGTAGTGCGACTGATCCTGGATGAAGCGAGGGAGCACCACGTGAAGAGTCTGGGGAAGTCGCTGCTGGCCGCCGCGATGATCATCGCCGCCACGTCGGTGGGTGTGGCCGGCCACGGCGTTCCTGCCGCCGCCGCGGTTCAGGCGACCTACTACGTCGCCGCCGACGGGGACGACGCCAACCCGGGAACGATCTCGGCACCGTTCCGGACCCTGCAACGGGCTCGCGACGTGGTCCGGACTGTCAACGTGAACATGACCGGCGACATCCAGGTCTATGTGCGTGGCGGCAGCTACCCCGTGGGCAGCACCATCGAGTTCGGGCCGAGCGATTCCGGAACCAACAACCACCGGGTCGTCTACGCGGCCTATCCGGGCGAGACCCCGATTCTCGAGGGCGGCACCCGGGTGACCGGCTGGAGCCAGCACACCGGCAACATCTGGAAGGCCCCGCTCGACCGGGCCAACAAGCTGCGTGCGCTCTACGTCAACGACAAGCGGGCGTTCATGGCCTCGAAGACGATCGCGTCGTCCGGCTGCCACGGGTCGTACACGATCACCGCCGGGCAGGCCGCGTGGGCGTGGGAATCGGGGTCGCAGTGCGCCGGCTCCCGATACAGCACGTCCGACTTCCCGGCCATCGCCGCCAACCAGGATGACATCGAGATCGAAACGTCCACGACCTGGACCTCGGCCATCGTCGGGGTTCGTCAGGTGACCACCGACGGCGGCAGCCGGGTCGCGCTGTTCCAGCAGCCGGGTGCGGCCATCGCCCAAGGAGCCTTCAACGGCAACGCGCAGGTCGGCGGCTCCCACAAGGTCATGAACGCCTACGAGTTCCTGGACGCGCCGGGCGAGTTCTTCTTCGACAAGACCAGCCGGACGTTGTACTACTACAAGGCCGATTCAGAGAACATGTCGACCGCGTCGGTCTTCGCGCCCAACAACGTGACCACGCTGCTGCGGGTCTCGGGCACCTCGGCGAGCAGCCACGCCCGCAACATCACCTTCTCCGGCCTCAGCGTCCAGCACTCCGACTGGAACCTGTTCAGCGTGGCCGGATCGGCGTTCAAGCAGGCGCAACAGGGCAATCTCGGCGCGCTCGCGTATGCCAAGCAGAACTTCCATGTCTACTACTACCGCAACGTCGACGTCACCCCCGGCATGATCGAGGTCCAGAACGCCGACGGGATCCTCTTTCAGCGCAACCGCGTCCAGCACAGCGGCGCCGACGGGATCAGCCTGATCAACGACGTGCAGAGCAGTCAGCTGATCGGGAACCAAACGATCGATGTGGCCGGATCCGCGGTGGTGGTCGGTCACCCGCAGCACGTCTACATCGGCGACCACACGTCCGCCAACCGGGAGAAGTACCCGGCCCAGGTCGAAGGACTGCCGAAGAACATCGAGATCAAGAACAATTACCTGTACGACAGCGCGGTGCTCTTCAACGGTCACAGCCCCCTGTCGGCGTACTTCGTCGACACCCTGACTGTGCAGTACAACCGGATCGAGAAGGCGCCGTGGTCCGGCATCACCCTCGGCTGGGGATGGTGGAACTTCGACGGGTCATCCGGCTCGATCGCGCCTAACCGTCCCACCACGACGGCGCGCAACAACACGATCAGCCACAACCACATCATCGACACGGTGCAGCGTCTCAGCGACACGGCTCCGATCTACACGCTCGGCAGTCAGCCCGGAACCACCATCACCGACAACTATCTGCAGGGCGTTCCGGCCGGCCACAAGTACGGCCTGCATCCCGATGAGGGTTCGGCGTACATCACCTTCCGGAACAACGTCCTCAGCGTCGACAAGAACGTCACCTGGCTGATCAACTCCGACGACTTCGGCCGCAAGCACGATCTGAGCATCACGCAGACGTACGGGCCGATCAACAAGGTGTCGAACAAGAATCTGCCCAACAGCACCGTGCAGGACATTCTGGTGTCGTCGGACTATGTCTGGCCGCCGGCGGCGTACGCCATCGCAGTGAACTCCGGCTTGCAGGAGTCCTTCCGGGACCTCGCCCCGCGCGTCTCGCCCGATCACGTCCTGCCCGCCAGCACCTTCGTCGGCAGCGGGAGCTCCCCGATCCCCGTCCGGAGCACCGGCGACGCGACCCGGACGATCTGGCTGGCACCGTCCGGCACGACGACCTTCACGGCCGGGCCGACGATGACTTCGGCCGCCGGGAACGCCACCTCGATCGCGGTTCCGTCGTCGCCGGGCGACTACCGGCTCTTCGTCCTCGACGCCCAGGGCAACCGGTCGGCCGAGTCCCGGTCACTCGTCCGGCAGCAGGGCGGCGGCGGCTCCCAGCAGGCCGGGCAACTCGTCGGGGGCCAATCCGGCCGGTGCGTCGACGTGCCCAATGCCGCGACCGCCAACGGCACGCAGGTGCAGCTGTGGGACTGCGACGGCAGCACCAAGCAGCGGTGGGCCTACGGCACCGGCAAGCAATTGACGGCGTACGGCAACAAGTGCCTGGACGCGTACGGCAACGGCACGGCGAACGGCACCGCGGTCATCATCTGGGACTGCCACGGCGGGACCAACCAGCAATGGAACCTCAACTCCGACGGCAGCATCTCCAGCGCCCAGTCCGGCCTGTGCCTGGACGCCAACAACGCCGCCACCGCGAACGGCACGAAGCTGATCCTCTGGTCGTGCAACGGTGGCACGAATCAGCGCTGGACCCTCCGCACCTGATCTGATCCGGCGGCAACTCCGGCGGGTGGGCGAGGGTCCAGAACGGGTCGCGGGTTGAAGTCCATCGGCCGTACCGTCGGCTTCGCCGCCGACCACCTACGCCGGATAGAGCTGGTCACCGTCGGTGCCACGCCGGGTTCCCGCGCCGCCGCGATGGACCCGTATGGCAGCTCGGCCCCCGGCGGTTTCGACCCGTAGCTCTACCAGCTGCGTCACGCCGTCGAGAACGGCATCGCCCTTCTCAAACGCCACCGCGGCGTCGCCACCCGCTATGACAAGTTGGCGGTCCGCTTCCAAGTCGTGCTGACCATCACCACCATCGGCGGTGGTCATGAAACACGCCTTAGTCTCGGCGCATGACCGTTCTGGATGTTCACGACGACTTTTTGACGGTCGCCGAGGGCACGGCGTCCGTGACCGCGCCGGTCGCCGCGCTGGCCGGCCTTGTGCCGTATGCGGAGCTGCGTCTCGGTCTGCAGGGGTTCGGCCCTGATCTGGTGTCGCGTCTCGAGGCGTGCGTGCGGGAGCTGGCGGGCCGCGAGAAGCGGGTGGTCAGCAAGATCACCGGGCTGTACGACGACCGGCTCGGCCAGGTGGCCGACTGGTGCACCGACCTGGGCATCGACCACGAGGAGCAGACACAGTATCGCGGCCGGATCCGCCGCGTCGTTCTGGACCGTCTGCGTCCGGTGGAGGGTGAGTACAACCGCACCCTCTACCTTGAAATCGTCGGCTCCTCCCGCCTGCGGTTCCACGAGTCGTACCAGCGTGGCGACGACCCGGCGACGCTCCGCACGGCCGAGGCGCCGCTCGCCGAGGCAGAGGATCGTGTCGTCGCGACGTTCAGAGAGCTGGTGGCCGGCGGCGAGTTGGGCATCCACCTGCCGTTCCGCGAGAGCCGCGACCGCGTGTACCGGCGGCATGCCGAGGCTCGCCGGCTGGGATCGATTCGCTGGCATCAATTCGATCGAAGTGGTGATCTTTCCCTGGCGGTCACCACCACGACGCTGGATGATGCTCCCACCATCGAATTCCGGCAAATGCTGTTCGTCCGTGGCGCCGAGCCCGAGACGTCGGCCGTGCGGACGCCGTTGGGCTCGATGGGTGAGCTGATCACATTCCTCGAGCGTCGACTCGACCGGCCGGAGGGGCCGCACACCGAGGACGAGCTGTTCGCCTGTTTTGCCGAGCTGACCGGGCGCGGAGACCTGGGCGCCGCTGCGGGACGGGAGAGCGCCGAGAAGGTGGCGCGGCTGTTCGCCGAGGCGGGCGTGCCATGGGAGTCATCCGGCAAGCGGAAACACACGCTGCTGTCGACCTATCGGGAGGCGACGGGCTGCGACTTCAGCCTGCACCTGACGGTCGAGATCCACCGCCGTCCTGGCGCCGCGGTGGCAGTGGGCCTGCTGTTCACGGAGTACTACGACTACACGGCAAGGCCGGGCGACTCGGGCCGCGAGTACGGCTACTCCGCAACGCTGGAGCCGTTGCCTGCAGATGAGTTGGTCGATGGCCTGGGACGCCGCCTGGGCCGGATGCCGACGTCGGGAGAGCCGGACGAACGCGTCGTGGCGTGCTTCCAGGCGATGCTCGATAGCGGCGACCTGTCCGCCGCCCTGCCTCTGAAGGAGAACAGGGACCGGGTGGCCGCGGTGCTCCGGTCCGTGGGCACCGTCACGACCGACTCATCAGTTTGGGTCAACAGCTGAGGTCGTGGGTCAGTTCTTGTGCCGCAGCGTCCGGGAGACCCGGGCGGTGGGAACGTCGGCGCTGAGCATGATGGTGGCGGCGAGACAGCGCAGTTCGTGGACTCGGGGGGTGCCACAGTGGCGACGTTTCTAATCCTGGCCTCAGGTTGATCGGGGAGGATGATCAGCAAAGCATCCACTGGAAGGGGGCATGCCGGCGTGCGGATCATGATCGCGGATGACGAGGCGGCCATCCGTGAGTCGCTGGAGCGGGTGCTCCAAGTCGAGGGTTACGACGTCAGCACCGTCGCCAACGGTCTCGCCGTGCTCGACGAGGTCGGTGGGGCCGGCGGTGACACGCTGGATCTGCTGATCCTCGACGTGATGATGCCCCGCCTCGGCGGGTTGGAGACCTGCCGGCGGTTGCGGGCCGCGGGCCAGGATCTGCCGGTGCTCATGCTGACCGCCCGGGACCAGGTCTCCGACCGGGTCGCGGGGCTGGACGCGGGCGCCGACGACTACCTGCCCAAGCCGTTCGCCACCGAGGAGCTGCTGGCCCGGGTGCGGGCCCTGCTGCGCCGGCGTACGCCGGGCGACGGGGAATCGCAGGTCCTGTCGTTCGCCGACGTCCGGCTCGATCCCGACAGGTTCGAGGCGTGGCGTGGCGAGCGGCCGCTGCGCCTGACCCGGACCGAGTTCTCCCTCCTGCAGGTCCTCGTCCGCAACGCCACCCGAGTGTTGACCCGCGACGCGCTGTTCGAGGCGATCTGGGGCTTCGACATGAGCGCCACCGCCAACAACCTTCAGGTGTACGTGAGCTACCTGCGCCGCAAGATGGAGGTCGAGGGCGAGCCGCGATTGATCTACACGCTGCGCGGCCTGGGATACACGTTGCGGGAGACTCCTCCGTGAGCAGGCCCACCGGCCGGGAACCGCGCCGGCTGACCCGATGGTGGCGCCGGCAATCCCTGCGGACCAGGATGACGGTGATCGCGGCGACGGCCATCGCGGTCAGCGTGTTCGTGTCCTTCCAGGTGGCCAGCGAGCTGATGGACCGGAAGCTGCGGGACACCGCCGAGGCTCAGCTGCACGCCGACTCCCGCGTCCTCGCGGCGAGCGCGGAGCGCGCCGGGCTGGCGCAGGTCGAGCTACCGCCGTACCCCGGATCCGGTCGGCTGGTGCGGGTCATCCTGCCCGACGGCTCGACCCGGACGCCGGCCGGCCAACCCGCGCTGCCTTCGGTCAGCGAGCAGGCCGGGCGCGTGGCGCAGGGCGCGTCGACCGACCTGCTGGAGTCGAACGACTGGAACGACGGCTACCGCATCTACACGCTGCGGGCGGGCGACGGCGCGGTCCAGGTGGCCGACCTCGCCGATGACAGCCCGATCAACCAGTTCGGGTTCGGCATGCTGCTGATCGGGCTGCTCTGCGTGGTCGGCGGCGGCCTTGTCGGGCGGACCGTGGCGCGGACCGCGCTGGCCCCGATCGACCGGCTGACCGCCGCCGCCGTACGTGTCGCGCACACCCGGGAACTCGACGCCGACATCCCGGATGAGGGCGGTGGGGAGATCCGGCGGCTGATCCAGGCGATCAACGACATGCTCGCCGCGCTCCGGGACTCCCGGCGGGCCCAGCGGCTGCTCGCCGAGGACGCCGCCCACGAACTCAAGACCCCGCTCACCAGCCTGCGCCTCAACGTCGAGCTGCTGATCCGCCTCGATCGGCGCGGCACCCTGGACAGCGCACTGCCGGCGGAGAGCCGGACCCGGCTGCTCAACGACCTCGGCGCCCAGGTGGCCGAGTTGAGCACCCTTGCCGCCGAGCTGACCGACCTGGCGCGCGGCGACGTCAGCGACGAGAGCACCGAACTGCTCGACCTCGCCGACGTGGTGCTGGCCGCCGCGACCCGGGCGCGTTCCCGGGTGCCCGACATCGAGATCGCGCTCGACGTGACCTCCGTGTGGGTGAGCGGGCGTCCCGCTGCGCTCCAACGGGCGGTGCTCAACCTCATCGACAACGCCGGCAAGTGGTCCCCCGCAGACCAGCCGGTCCAGGTCCGGCTCCGTGCCGAGGGCGCGTCGGCGGTGCTCGAGGTCGACGACGCCGGACCGGGCATCGACGCCGCCGACGTACCGCGGGTGTTCGACCGGTTCTACCGGGCCGACAGCGCCCGGGCGTTGCCGGGATCCGGTCTGGGGCTGTCGATCGTGCAGCGGGTCGTCGACGCCCACGGCGGCCGGGCCGCCGTCGCCCGGTCCGCACGCGGTGGTGCGCTGCTTCGGGTCGACCTTCCGGTCGCGGCCCCGCCCGC
>NZ_JBEZGQ010000209.1:0-1715 GCF_040650095.1 Actinoplanes sp. NPDC048791
GGCGGTCTTCGCGATGGCCAACACCTCGCCGGTCGCGGACACCGCCGGCGTCGTCGAGCAGGTCTGGCGGCTGGGCCGCGAGGCCGGCCTGGTCGACGTGCAGCCGATCGGCGCGGTCACCGTCGGGCTGGCCGGCAAGCAGCTGGCCGAGCTGGGCGCGATGGCCACCTCGGCCGCCGGCGTGCGGATCTTCTCCGACGACGGCCACTGCGTGGCCGACCCGCGCCTGATGCGCCGCGCCCTGGAGTACGTGAAGGCGTTCGACGGCATCATCGCCCAGCACGCGGAGGAGCCGCGGCTGACCGAGGGCGCCCAGATGCACGAGGGTGAGGTCTCCACCCGGCTCGGGCTGACCGGCTGGCCCGCGGTGGCCGAGGAGGCGATCATCGCCCGCGACGTGCTGCTGGCCGAGCACGTCGGCAGCCGCCTGCACGTCTGCCACGTCTCCACCGCCGGGTCGGTCGAGGTGCTGCGCCAGGCCAAGGCCCGCGGCGTACGGGTGACCGCCGAGGTCACGCCGCACCACCTGCTGCTGACCGACGAGCTCGCCGCCAGCTACGACCCGGTCTACAAGGTCAATCCGCCGCTGCGCACCGCCGCCGACGTGCGCGCCCTGCGCCAGGCCCTGGTCGACGGTGTGATCGACATCGTGGCCACCGACCATGCGCCGCACGCGGTCGAGGACAAGGAATGTGAGTGGGCCTACGCCCGCCCGGGCATGGTGGGTCTCGAGACGGCCCTGCCGGTCGTGCTCTCCGTCCTCGGGGAGCAGTGGGAGCTCATCGCCGAGCGCATGTCCCGCGCCCCGGCCCGCATCGCCGGCCTCACCGGGCACGGCACCGACCTCGCGGCCGGCACGCCGGCCAACCTGACGCTGGTGGACCCGTCCGCCCGCCGGGTCGTCGACCCGGCCGAGCTGGCGAGCCGCAGCCGCAACACACCGTACGCGGGCACCACCCTGCCGGGTCGCATCGTCGCGACCTTCCTCCGGGGAGAGCCGACCGTCCTGGATGGGAAGGCCGTCAAGTGAAACCAGCAATTCTTGTACTCGAAGATGGACGCACGTTCCGTGGTCAGTCCTACGGCGCCGAGGGGGAGACCTTCGGTGAGGCCGTGTTCACCACCGGCATGACCGGCTACCAGGAGACGCTGACCGACCCGTCGTACCACCGGCAGGTCGTCGTGCAGACCGCGCCGCAGATCGGCAACACCGGCGTCAACGCCGAGGACGACGAGTCGGACCGGATCTGGGTGGCCGGCTACGTGGTCCGCGACCCGGCCCGCCGGCCGTCGAACTGGCGCTCGACCGGCGACCTCGGTGAGCGGCTCACCGCCGAGGGCATCGTCGGCATCAGCGGCGTCGACACCCGCGCCCTGACCCGCCACCTGCGCGAACGCGGCGCGATGCGGGTCGGCATCTCGACCGTCGACCTCGACCCGGCCTCGCTCAAGGCGCGGGTGCTGGCCCAGCCCCAGATGACCGGCGCCGACCTGTCCGCCGAGGTCACCACGGCCGAGCGGTACACGGTCGAAGCGGTCGGCGAGCACCGGTACACGGTCGCCGCGCTGGACCTGGGTATCAAGCGCAACGTCTCCCGGCGGCTGGCCGAGCGTGGCGTGACCACGCACATCTTCCCGGCCTCCTCGACGATCGAGCAGCTGCTGGAGGTCTCTCCGGACGCGGTGTTCCTGTCGCCCGGCCCGGGCGACCCGGC
>NZ_JBEZGQ010000209.1:1725-10209 GCF_040650095.1 Actinoplanes sp. NPDC048791
CGCCCCGAGCGGCCACCTGCGCGACCGCGCCGCGGTGGGGGTCGTCCTCTCGCCCGGCGCGCGCGACCCGGCCACCGCGGACGTACCGGTGGAACTGGCCCGGGCGGTCCTGACCCGCCGGGTGCCGCTGTTCGGCATCTGCTTCGGCAGCCAGATCCTGGGCCGGGCGCTCGGCTTCGGCACCTACAAGCTGGGGTACGGCCACCGCGGCATCAACCAGCCGGTGTTCGACAAGACCACGGGCAAGGTCGAGGTCACCTCGCACAACCACGGCTTCGCGGTCGACGCCCCGCTGAACACGGTCATCGACACCGATTTCGGTGGTGTCGAGGTCTCGCACGTCTGCCTCAACGACAACGTGGTCGAAGGTCTGCGGGCGCTGGACGTGCCCGCGTTCACGGTCCAGTACCACCCCGAGGCGGCAGCCGGCCCGCACGACGCGGACTACCTGTTCGATCGCTTCGTGGAGCTCGTCGAGAAGGTTGAGGCCCGCTGATGCCGAAGCGCTCCGATCTGCAGCACGTGATGGTGATCGGCTCCGGCCCGATCGTCATCGGCCAGGCCTGCGAGTTCGACTACTCCGGCACCCAGGCGTGCCGGGTGCTGCGCGCCGAGGGGCTGCGCGTCTCGCTGGTCAACTCCAACCCGGCCACGATCATGACCGACCCGGAGTTCGCCGACGCCACCTACGTCGAGCCGATCACCCCGGAGTTCGTCGAGCTGGTCATCGCCAAGGAACGCCCGGACGCGATCCTGCCCACGCTGGGCGGGCAGACCGCGCTCAACACCGCGATCGCCCTGCACGAGAACGGCGTCCTGGAGAAGTACGGCGTCGAGCTGATCGGCGCGAACGTCGACGCCATCCGCAAGGGCGAGGACCGGCAGCTCTTCAAGGACATCGTGGCCAAGGCCGGCGGCGAGACGCCCCGCTCGCGGGTCTGTCACTCGATGGACGAGGTGCACGCCGCGGTGGCCGAGCTGGGCCTGCCGGTGGTCATCCGGCCGTCGTTCACCATGGGCGGCTTCGGCTCCGGCATGGCGCACAACGACGAGGACCTGGACCGCCTGGCCGGCGGCGGCCTGGCCGCTTCCCCGGTGCACGAGGTGCTGATCGAGGAGAGCGTGCTCGGCTGGAAGGAGTACGAGCTCGAGCTGATGCGCGACAAGCACGACAACGTCGTGGTGGTCTGCTCGATCGAGAACGTCGACCCGATGGGCGTGCACACCGGCGACAGCGTCACCGTCGCCCCGGCCATGACGCTCACCGACCGCGAATACCAGAAGCTCCGCGACCTGGGCATCGCCGTGCTGCGCGAGGTCGGCGTGGACACCGGCGGCTGCAACATCCAGTTCGCGATCAACCCGGCCGACGGCCGCCTGGTCGTGATCGAGATGAACCCGCGGGTCTCGCGGTCCAGCGCGCTGGCCTCCAAGGCCACCGGCTTCCCGATCGCCAAGATCGCCGCCAAGCTGGCCATCGGCTACACCCTGGACGAGATCCCGAACGACATCACGCTCAAGACCCCGGCGGCGTTCGAGCCGGCGCTGGACTACGTGGTCGTCAAGATCCCGCGGTTCGCGTTCGAGAAGTTCCCCGGCGCGGACGCCGAGCTGACCACCACGATGAAGTCGGTCGGCGAGGCGATGAGCCTGGGCCGCAACTTCGCCGAGGCGCTCAACAAGGCGATGCGCTCGATGGAGACCAAGGCCGCCGGCTTCTGGACTCTCCCTGACGATGCCGACCTCGCGTCGACCTTGGAGGCCTTGCGGGTCCCGCACGACGGGCGCCTCTACACCGTCGAGCGCGCGCTCCGGCTCGGCGCGACAGTCGAGCAGGTGCACGAGGCCAGCGGCGGCATCGACCCGTGGTTCCTCGACGAGATCGCCGCCCTGATCGAGCTGCGGGACGCGGTCGAGGCGGCCCCGGTGCTCGACGAGGCCCTGCTGCGCCGCGCGAAGCGCTCGGGCTTCTCCGACCGCCAGCTCGCCGCGCTGCGCCCGGAACTGGCCGGCGAGGACGGCGTACGCATCCTGCGGCACCGGCTCGGGGTGCGGCCGGTCTACAAGACGGTCGACACCTGCGCCGCCGAGTTCGAGGCGAACACGCCGTACCACTACTCCACGTACGAGGAGGAGACCGAGGTCGCGCCGTCCGACCGGCCCAAGGTGCTGATCCTCGGGTCCGGGCCGAACCGGATCGGGCAGGGCATCGAGTTCGACTACTCGTGTGTGCACGCGGTCATGGCGCTGCGCGAGGTCGACTTCGAGACCGTCATGGTCAACTGCAACCCGGAGACGGTCTCGACCGACTACGACACCGCCGACCGGCTCTACTTCGAGCCGCTGACCTTCGAGGACGTCCTGGAGGTGTTCCACTCCGAGGACTCGTCCGGCAAGGCCGCCGGCGGCCCCGGCGTGGTCGGCGTGATCGTCCAGCTCGGCGGCCAGACCCCGCTCGGCCTGGCCCAGCGGCTCAAGGCCGCGGGCGTACCCATCGTCGGCACCTCGCCCGAGTCGATCGACCTGGCCGAGGACCGCGGCGCGTTCGGCCAGGTGCTGCACCGGGCCGGCCTGCGCTCGCCCGAGCACGGCACCGCGACCAGCTTCGAGGAAGCCAAGGCGATCGCCGACGAGATCGGCTACCCGGTGCTGGTCCGGCCGTCGTACGTGCTCGGCGGCCGCGGCATGGAGATCGTGTACGACGAGCCGACGCTGGCCGACTACATCGCCCGGGCCACCGAGATCTCACCGGACCACCCGGTGCTGGTCGACCGCTTCCTGGACGACGCGATCGAGATCGACGTGGACGCGCTCTGCGACGCCACCGGCGAGGTCTACATCGGCGGCGTCATGGAGCACATCGAGGAGGCCGGCATCCACTCCGGCGACTCGTCCTGCTCGCTGCCGCCGGTCACCCTGGCCGGTTCGCACCTGGCCGAGGTACGCCGCTACACCGAGGCGATCGCCCGCGGCGTGGGCGTGCGCGGCCTGCTCAACGTCCAGTACGCCCTCAAGGACGACACGCTCTACGTCCTGGAGGCCAACCCGCGCGCGTCCCGGACGGTCCCGTTCGTCTCCAAGGCGACGGCGGTGCCGCTGGCCAAGGCGGCCGCCCGGATCATGCTCGGCGCCACCATCAAGGAGCTGCGCGACGAGGGCATCCTGTTCCGCAACCGGGACGGCGGCGAGACCCCGGCGAACGCGCCGATCGCGGTCAAGGAGGCGGTGCTGCCGTTCAAGCGGTTCCGCACCCCGGCCGGCCAGGGCGTGGACAGCCTGCTCGGCCCGGAGATGAAGTCGACCGGCGAGGTCATGGGCATCGACCCCGCCTTCGGCCCGGCCTTCGCCAAGTCACAGGCGGCGGCGTACGGCTCGCTGCCGACCAGCGGCAAGATCTTCGTCTCGGTGGCCAACCGCGACAAGCGCTCGATGATCTTCCCGGTCAAGCGCCTGGCCGACCTGGGCTTCACCATCGTCACCACGGCCGGCACCGGCGAGGTGCTGCGCCGGCACGGCATCGAGTGCGAGATCGTGCCCAAGCACTTCGAGAGCCCCGGCCAGAACGCGGTGGCGCTGATCCAGGCCGGCGAGATCGCCCTGATCATCAACACGCCGCAGGGCTCGGGGGCGAGCGCCCGCTCGGACGGCTACGAGATCCGCAGCGCCGCGGTCACGTACGACATCCCGAGCATCACCACCGTGCCGGGCGCGGCCGCGGCGGTGATGGGCATCGAGGCCCTGATGCGCGGCGACATGACGGTCCGCCCGCTGCAGGAGCTGCACGCCATGCTGCGGGAGGGCGAGTGAGCGTTTTCACCGGCGCTGTTCGGCCGGTCCTGTTCCGGGTGGGTGGTGGTGACGCCGAGAAGGCTCACGAGTTCACCCTGGAACGGCTGGCCGGGCTGGGGGCCGCCCCGCGGGCGCTGCTGCACCGCCGCTATGCGGTGCAGGCGCCGGTCGAGGCCTTCGGCGTGCGCTTCCCCAACCCGGTGGGGCTGGCGGCCGGCATGGACAAGAACGGGGTGGCCCTGCCGGCCTGGCCCGCGCTCGGCTTCGGCTTCGTCGAGGTCGGCACGGTCACCGCGAAACCGCAGCCCGGCAACGACAAGCCCCGGCTCTTCCGGCTGCGTGACAGCGAGGCCGTGATCAACCGGATGGGCTTCAACAACGCGGGCGCGGCGGCCCTGGCCACCCGGCTGGCCGAGCTGGGGCCGCTGCCGGTGCCGCTGGGCATCTCGCTGGGCAAGTCCAAGGTGACGCCGCTGGAGGAGGCGGTGGAGGACTACCTGACGTCCTACAACCTGCTGCACCCGTACGCGGACTACATCGCGGTCAACGTGTCGTCACCGAACACCCCCGGGCTGCGTACGCTCCAGGACAAGTCGGCCCTGGCGGCGCTGCTCGGGGCCTTGGTGGGCGAGAAGCCGGTGCTGGTGAAGATCGCCCCGGACCTGACCGAACCGGCCATCGCCGAGCTGCTCGAGGTCTGCCTCGCGTACGGCGCGGCGGGCGTCATCGCGACCAACACGACGCTGTCCCGCGACGGGCTGGCGGCGGCGGACCAGCCGCGGGCCGGGGAGACGGGCGGGCTGTCCGGGCGGCCGCTCACCGAACGGGCCCGCAAGATCGTCCACTTCGTCCACGAGGAGACCGGCGGCCGCCTGCCGATCATCGGTGTGGGCGGCATCGTCGAGCCGGACGACGCGACCCGCATGTTCGACGCGGGGGCGGCGCTGGTGCAGCTCTACACCGGCTTCATCTACCGCGGGCCGGCCCTGGTCCGGGCCGCGGCCAGGGCCTACGCGACCGCCGGGGAGAAGGCCACGCCGTGACCCCCGGCCCGGCCGCCCGGCAGGCCGCCTGCCTGGTTGCGTTGCGGGGCCGGTCTTGAGCCGCGGCGGCGGGCGGGACGAGGCCGAGCTGCTGGCGCTCGACCGGGCGCACGTCTGGCATCCCTACGGGCCGATGCCCGGGCGCAGCGAGCCCTACGTCGTCGAGAGCGCCGAGGGCGTCCGGCTGCGGCTGGCCGACGGGCGGGAGCTCATCGACGGCATGTCGTCGTGGTGGGCCGCCATCCACGGCTACCGGCACCCCGTGCTGGACGCGGCGCTGAGCGAGCAGGCCGGCCGGATGAGCCACGTCATGTTCGGCGGGCTCACCCACGCGCCCGCCGTCGAGCTGGCCACCACCCTGGTCGAGCTCACCCCGGACGGGCTCGAGCACGTCTTCCTCTGCGACTCCGGCTCCGTCGGGGTCGAGGTGGCCATCAAAATGGCCCTCCAGGCCCAGCTCGCCCGGGGCCGTCCGGAGCGGCGCAAGCTGGCCACCTGGCGCGGCGGCTACCACGGCGACACGTTCCATCCGATGAGCGTCTGCGACCCGGTCGGCGGGATGCACCAGCTCTGGACCGGGGTGCTGCCCGCCCAGATCTTCGCGGGCCCGCCGCCGGCCGGCTACGACGAGGCCTACGCCACCGAGCTGACCGAGCTGGTCGCCCGGCACGCCGATGAGCTCGCCGCCGTCATCGTCGAGCCGGTCGTGCAGGGCGCCGGCGGCATGCGCATGCATCACCCCGGTTACCTGCGGGTGCTGCGCGAGGTGACCGCTGCTCACGGCGTACTGCTGATCTTCGACGAGATCGCGACCGGCTTCGGCCGTACCGGTGAGCTCTTCGCGGCCGGCCACGCCGGGGTGACGCCCGACATCATGTGCCTGGGCAAAGCCCTCACCGGGGGATATCTGACCCTCGCCGCGACCCTCTGCACCGCCGCGGTCGCCCACGCCGTCTCGGCCGGCAGCGCCGGCGGGCTGGCGCACGGGCCGACCTTCATGGGCAACCCGCTGGCCTGCGCCGTCGCCAACGCCTCCATCGGCCTGCTGCGGGCCCAGGACTGGCCGGGCCAGGTCCGGCGTATCGAGGCGGGCCTCCGAGCCGGTCTGGAGCCGCTGCGGGGCCTTCCCGGGGTCGCCGACGTGCGGGTCCTGGGCGCCATCGGCGTGGTCCAGCTCGATCACGCCGTCGACCTGGCCGGGGCGACTGCCGCCGCTGTGGCCGCCGGCGTCTGGCTGCGGCCGTTCCGGGACCTGATCTACACGATGCCGCCGTACGTCACCGACGACGCCGACGTCGCCCGCATTACCCAAGGAATCGCCGCGGCGGTGTCCGCCACCTGACACGGAAGTGAGAACGCCCCTATGGAGTCCTTCGGAAGCCGCCTGCACCGTGCCACCCGGGAGCGGGGGCCGCTGTGTGTCGGCATCGATCCGCACGCCGCTCTGCTCGCCCGCTGGGGCCTCTCGGACGACGTCGCCGGCCTGGAACGCTTCGCCCTAACGGTTGTCGAAGCACTGGCCGATCGGGTCGCCGTCCTCAAGCCGCAGTCGGCTTTCTTTGAGAGATTTGGGTCACGTGGCGTCGCTGTTCTTGAGTCAACTATCCGACAGTCACGCGAGGCCGGTGCGCTGGTGCTTCTCGACGTGAAGCGCGGCGACATCGGCTCGACGATGGCCGCGTACGCAAGCGCTTACCTCAATCCGGACAGTTCGCTGTGTGCTGACGCGATCACTGTGAGTCCCTATCTCGGAGTCGGCTCGTTGCAGCCCGCGTTCGACATGGCGGCCGGTCACGGCGGCGGCGTTTTCGTTCTGGCGCTGACCTCCAATCCCGAGGGAGCGAGCGTCCAGCACGCCGTCGGGGCCGGCGGACGGACCGTCGGGCAGACCGTGATCGACGAGATTGCGCAGGTCAACGTGGGTGCGGAGCCGCTCGGCAGCCTCGGCCTGGTGGTCGGCGCGACCATCGGCGCGACCGGCCACGACCTGTCCAAGGTGAACGGACCACTGCTCGCCCCGGGCCTCGGAGCACAGGGTGGAAGCCCCGCGGACCTGCGCGAAATTTTCGGGGAGAGCCTGCGGAACGTGCTGCCGTCGTACTCACGCGAGGTCCTCGGCGCGGGCCCCGACGTGACCTCGTTGCGGGCCGCCGCGGACCGCGCGGTCACGGCGTGTAGCGCCGTGATCGGGTGAAACGGCCTGCCTAGCAGGCCTGCCCCGGTCCGGTTGGGGGGTACCCCCACGTTGCCGAAACCGCCGCTGACCGCTAGTTTTCCCGGCGCCAGGAACCACATGCCCCTTTGGTTCCCTGGCACACCACGTTTCACAGAGTGCCGGTATTGGACTACCGGTGCGATAGGGACCTGAGGAGAACTGGTGCCGCTCCCGCAACTAAGCCCCGAGCAGCGTAAAGCCGCGCTGGAGAAGGCCGCGGAGATTCGCAAGGCCCGGGCCGAGCTGAAAGATCAGCTCAAGTCTGGCAAGACCACCCTCGCCGCCGTGCTCGACCGGGCGGAAGGCGACGACGTCGTCGGCAAGCTGAAGGTTTCGGCCGTGCTCCAGGCGCTGCCGGGCATCGGCAAGATCCGGGCCACCCAGATCATGGAGAAGCTCAAGATCGCCGACAGTCGCCGTCTTCGTGGCCTGGGCGAGCAGCAGCGTAAGGCCCTCCTGGGGGAGTTCGCTGCGAACTGACTCACCGGCTCGTGTTGAATGAGCCTGTGAGCATGGATGACGACGCGCGCCCGGCAGCCCGACTCACCGTCCTGTCCGGCCCCTCGGGGGTGGGCAAAGACAGCGTGATCGAGCTGATCCGGGCGCGCTCGCCATGGATCAAGCTGTCGGTGTCGGTGACAACCCGCAAGAAGCGCGACTACGAGACCGACGGCGAGCACTACCACTTCGTCACCCGGCAGGAGTTCCAGCGCCTCGTCGACGGCAACCAGCTGCTCGAGTGGGCGGAGTTCGCGGGCAACCTCTACGGCACGCCCCGGGCCCAGGTCGAGGGCTGGCTCGCGCAGGGCCGACCGGTGCTGCTCAAGATCGACCTGCAGGGCGCCCGGCAGGTGCGGGCCACGATGCCCGACGCCCAGCTCGTCTTCCTCGCCCCGCCCAGCGTCGAGGAGCTCAAGCGCCGGCTGATCGGGCGCGGCACCGACGACGAGGAGACCATCCGGCGGCGCCTGGCGCACGCCGACGAGGAGCTCGCCGCCGAGAAGGAGTTCGACCGCACCGTGGTCAACGACTTCGTCGAGCGCGCCGCCGACGAGCTGGTAGGATTGCTCGGTTCGTCGTTTCTGACTCCCGCTCAGCCGCCGGTGTCAAGCTGAGAATTAAGGAAGTACATCACTGTGGGAACCATCGCCAACCCCGAAGGCATCACCAACCCGCCGATCGACGAGCTGCTCGACAAGACCTCGTCGAAGTACTCGCTGGTGATCTTCGCGGCCAAGCGCGCCCGCCAGGTCAACGCCTACTACAGCCAGCTCGGCGAGGGTCTGCTGGAGTATGTCGGCCCGCTGGTCGAGACCACTCCGCAGGAGAAGCCGCTCTCGATCGCGATGCGCGAGATCAACGCCGGTCTGCTGACCGCCGAGGCGACCGACAACCCCTGATCCGCTGATCCACCGTGCACCCGCGCCCGCTCACCGC
>NZ_JBEZGQ010000209.1:10219-10743 GCF_040650095.1 Actinoplanes sp. NPDC048791
GGCGCGGGTTTTTCGTTGACGGGAAGTGTGCCCATGCCGGAGGTCGTGCTCGGGGTGTGCGGTGGCATCGCCGCGTACAAAGCCTGTGAGCTGCTACGGCTGTTCACCGAGTCGGGTCACGGCGTACGCGTCGTGCCGACCGCGTCCGCGCTGAAGTTCGTCGGCGCGCCCACCTGGGCCGCGCTGTCCGGCCGCCCGGTGACCACCGAGGTGTGGGACGACGTGCACGAGGTGCCGCACGTACGCATCGGCCGGCACGCCGAGCTGGTCGTGGTCGCGCCCGCCACCGCCGACATGCTCGCCAAGGCGGCCCACGGCATCGCGGACGACCTGCTGACCAACACGCTGCTCACCGCGACGTGCCCGGTGGTCTACGCCCCGGCCATGCACACCGAGATGTGGGAGAACCCGGCCACCAGGGCCAACGTCGCGACCCTGCGGGCCCGCGGCGCGATCGTCATCGAGCCGGCTGTGGGGCGGCTCACGGGTGCCGACACCGGCAAGGGCCGGCTGCCGGACCCGGC
>NZ_JBEZGQ010000210.1:0-10738 GCF_040650095.1 Actinoplanes sp. NPDC048791
CGACGTTCCGGCGCGCGCTGGCGCCCGGAACGTCGCCCAGCTCGCGCGGACGGTCGGCCACCGGTCGTGCTCCAGGTGGTGGTGCACCGCCGCGCTGCCGGCCGCCAGCGCGGCGCCCGCCGTGACCAGCGGCAGCGCCGCCAGGGTGACCAGGAAGCCCAGCAGGGCCAGGTCGGTGGCGATCCGGACGGTCTCGCGCCAGTCGCGCCTCATCCCTTGAGCCCGCTGGTGTTGATGCCCTCGACGAGCATGCGCTGGAACGCCACGAAGAACAGGAACACCGGGACCAGCGACAGCAGCGACATCGCGAACATCGGCCCCACCGAGCTCTCGCTCGTCGAGTCGATGAACAGCGTCAGCGCCACCGGTGCCGTGTAGTCCTGCAGTTCCGACAGGAACACGAGCTGCCGGAAGAAGTCGTTCCAGGTCCAGATGAACGAGAAGATCGCCGTGGTCACCAGGGCCGGCCGGCTCAGCGGCAGGATGACGTGCTGGAAGATCGAGTACGGCGACGCGCCGTCGATCTTCGCGGCCTCGTCCAGTTCGCGCGGGATGCCCCGCATGAACTGCACCATCAGGAACACGAAGAACGCCTCGGTGGCCAGGAACTGCGGCACCAGCAGCGGCAGGTACGGCCACTCGCCGCCGACCCAGCCGAGGTTCCGGAACAGGATGTACTGCGGGATGATCAGCACGTGCCCGGGCAGCAGCAGGGTCGCGATCATGATCGAGAACCAGAACTTGCGCATCCGGAACCGCAGCCGGCCGAAGGCGTACGCGGCCAGCAGGCAGGACACCGTGTTGCCGAGCACGGTCAGCCCGGAGACCATCGCGCTGTTGAGGAAGAACCGGCCGAAGTTGACGTCGAACTTCTGCCAGCCGGAGCTGAAGTTGCCCGGCGTGAAGCTCTCCGGCAGCAGCCCGATGTTGCTGGCGATCTCCTCGGGTGACTTGAAGGACGTCCCCACCATCCAGATCAGCGGGTAGAGCACCACCAGCAGGATCAGGATCAGGACGAGCAGGCGCAGCCGGCCGCGCATCAGTGCTCCTCGGCGTCGGAGTAGTGGACCCAGAACCGGCCGGTGCGGAACAGCACCACCGTGATCAGGCCGATCGCGAGCAGGAACACCCAGGCCATGGCCGAGGCGTAACCCATGTCCAGCTCGACGAAGCCCTTGATGTAGAGGTTCAGCGTGTACATCAGGGTGGAGTCGACCGGCCCGCCGGTGCCGTTGCTGAGCACGAAGGCGGACGTGAAGCCCTGGAAGCCGTTGATCGTCTCCAGCACCAGGTTGAAGAAGATCACCGGGGACAGCATCGGCAGGGTGACGTTGCGGAACTGCCGCCACCGCCCGGCGCCGTCGACCGAGGCGGCCTCGTACAGCTCCGTCGGCACCTGCTTGAGCCCGGCCAGGAAGATCACCATGGGCGCGCCGAACTGCCAGATGGCCAGCAGCATCAGGGTCTCCAGCGCCCACTTCGGGTCGTTGACCCAGGGCGCGCCCTCGATGCCGAACAACCCCAGGAACGAGTTGAAGGCGCCGTCGCGGTTGAACATGCTGACCCACACGATGGCCAGCGCCACACTGCCGCCCAGCAGCGACGGCAGGTAGAACAGCCCGCGGAACACGCCGATGCCACGCATGGCCCGGTTGAGCAGCAGGGCCACGCCGAGCGCGGCCGCCAGCTTGAGCGGCACGGCGACCAGCGCGAAGGTCAGGGTGACCTGGACCGCGTGCCAGTAGGTCGGGTCCGACGTGAACATCTGCCGGTAGTTGTCCCAGCCCACCCAGTTCGCCTCCGACAGCGGCGTGAGCACGTCGTAGTCGGTGAAGCTGAGGTAGAGCGAGAGCAGCATCGGGACAGCCGTGATCGCGAGCAGCCCGATCAGCCACGGGGACAGGAACAGGTATCCGGGCAGATTCTCGGAGTGCCGCTTCCCGCGCCGGTGGCCCGGGCCCTGCTGACCAGCAGGGTCCGGGCCGGCGGGGTCGATCCGGCTCTGGGCCGTTCGCACCGTAGTCACGACTGTCGTCAGCCCTGACCGATCGCGGCCTTGGCCGCGGCGATGAACGCGGTGCCACCCTGGGCCGGGGTCTGGCGGCCGTACTGGACCTCCTCGGCGATCCGGATCAGTTCACTGCGCAGCTTGCTGTGCCCCTTGAGCGGTACGGACGGCGCCGAGCTGAAGGTCTTGCCCAGCTCGGTCTGCACCGCGATGGTCTGCTTCATGCTCGGGTCGGTGACGCTGTCGGCCACCACCTGGCGCACCTCGAGGTTGGACGGCAGGCCCCGGTCGGTGCCCAGGATCTTGCCGGCCTCCGGGTCGTTGGCCAGGAAGTTCAGCACGTCCACGGCCTGCTCCTTGTGCGGGCTGCCGCGGAACACCGAGAAGTACATCGACGCGCGCGCCCACTGGGCCTTCTGGTCGCCGGGGTACGCCACCACGCCGAGCTCGTCCTTGGTGTTCTTCTTCAGCTCGGGCATCTGGTTGGCCCAGACCCACGAGGTCGCGGCCTTGCCGGTGACCACCAGCTGCTTGCTGATGTCGGTGGCGTTGCCCTCGTGGATGACGTCCGGGGTGGGGGTGGCGCCGCGGTCCCGGGCCCCCTTCCAGAGGTCGAACCAGGCGGTGACGTCCTGCTCGGTGAAGCCGAGCTCCTTGCCCTTGTACAGGTCCTTGCCCTGCTGCCGGAGCCAGACCCAGAAGGCCTGGTAGACGGCGCTGGCGTCCTGGGTGCCGGGCACCTTGGCGACCTTGGAGACGTTCTCCGCCCAGGCGATGTGGTCCTCCCAGCTCATCCCCGTGGTGGGGGCGGGCAGCTTGAACTTGTCCAGCAGGGTCTTGTTGAAGACCAGGCCCTGGGTGTTCTCGCCGAAGGCCACGCCGGCGAGCTTGCCGTCGACGATGCCGTAGTCCTTCAGGCCGGGCGGGAACTTCGTCAGGTCGAGCCGCCCGTCGCCCGCGTACGGCGTCAGGTCCAGGGTGACGTTGCGACCGGCGTACTCGGCGATGAAGTTGTCGTCGATCTGGAACACGTCGGGGGCGTTGCCGCCGGCGGTGAGCGTGGCCAGCTTGTCGAAGTAGCCCTGGTTGGCCTGCCAGGTCTTCTTGAAGGTCACGTTCGGGTGTTTCTGGGTGTAGAGGTTGAGCGCCTTCTCGGTCAGCGTGGCGCGGTTCTCCGCGCCCCACCAGAAGAAGGACAGCTCGACGGGCTTGTTGGGGTCGCTGGACTCGTCGTCGTCGCCGCCGCAGGCGGCGGCCCCGAGAGCCAGGGGTATGACCAGGGCCGCGGCGAGAAGCCGCCGTCGGGTCGCGGTACCGTGGCGGCGCGTGGTTCGCACGTCCGTCGGCGGGGCTTTGTCCGGGTACATGGTGCTCACTCCTTGGCGTAGGAGGCGACAGCTTCGGGGGCGGCGGCAGCCGCGTTGCCCGGATCCGCATGGCTGTGCGGATCCGGGCCCGGTCCCGTCGAGTCGCGGATGACCAATTCGGTCTGAAGGCTCGCATGGGCAGTGGTACGACGGTCGTCTCCGTGCGCGAGGAGCATGTCGACGGCCGCTCTTCCCGCGGCGGCGGCAGGTGTGGCCACCGTGGTCAGCTTGGGATGGATGAGGCGGCTCAGTGCGATGTCGTCGATGCCGACGACGCTGATGTCCGCCGGGACCCGCGCGCCCTGGGCGTGCAGGCCCTCGATGAGGCCGATGGCCATGAGGTCGTTGTAGGCGAGCACCGCGCTGACCCCGCTGCGCAGGACCTGCTCGGCGACGGCGGCGCCGCCATGCTCGGTGGGTGGGTTGGGGCCGATGACGGTCAGCTCGGCGCCTCCCGCGCGGGCGGCCAGCGCGGCTGAGCGCCGGATCTCCTTGCTGGTCCAGGAGCCGCGCGGCCCGGCGATCAGGCCGATCCGGCGGTGGCCGAGGCCGGCCAGGTGGTCGACGGCGAGCCCGGCGCCCTGGGCCACGTCCATCACGACGGTGGGCAGGCCGGTGATCTGCCGGTTGATCACGACCAGCGGCACCTCCCGGCTGAGCAGCTCGATCAGGCTGTTGCTCATTCGCGGGCTGCACAGCAGGATGCCGTCGACCTGCTTGGCCAGGGCGCGGACCAGGTCCTCCTCGACCGCGGCGTCCTCGTTGGAGTCCGCGACGAAGATGTGGTAGTCGCGCTGCCGGGCCTGGCTCTCGGCCGCCTTGATCAGCGGCGGGAAGAACGGGTTGGCGATGTCGGCCACGATCAGGCCGACGTTGTAGGTGCGCCCGGTGATCAGGGCCCGGGCGGCGCGGTTGGGCCGGTAGCCGAGCTGCTCGGCACAGGCCAGCACGCGGGTACGGGTGTCCGGGTTGACCAGGTGCGGCGCCGAGAACGTGCGGGAGACCGTGGAGATGTGGACTCCGGACTCCCGTGCGACGTCGCGAATCGTGGCTGGCACGCCGGCCCTTCCTTCGATGGGGGTGCCCTGTGGTCGGGGTCACTCTGGGGGCCAATTAATGCAAACGGTTGTAGCTGTGTCAACGGCCTTTTGTTGCAGGTTCATGACGGCTGTCCGCATTGCAGGTCCAGGTCACGGTTGCTGATTAGCATAAAAGGGGACGTAGCCGCCCTGAATTCTTGACGGCAAGCGATCGACGTGTTTAGTTCTGCTGCAAACGTTTGCAGTGAGGAGACGCGGTGGACGCACGACGGCGCTACGCACTGGTCGGTACCGGGGCCCGGGCCGAGATGTTCCTGCGGGCCCTGGCCGTCGACCACGCCGGCACGGCCGAGCTGGTCGCCCTGGCCGACGTCAACCCGAGCCGGATGGCGGCGCACAACCGCTGGCTGACCGGGCTGGGCGTACCGGCGGTGCCCACGTACCCGGCGGCGGAGTTCACCACCATGCTGGCCGCCGAACGGGTCGACGAGGTGCTGGTCACCAGCGTCGACCGGACTCACGCCGACTACGTGGTGGCCGCGCTGGAAGCCGGGTGCGACGTCATCACCGAGAAGCCGATGACGGTCGACGCCGAAGGCTGCCGGCGCATCCTGGACGCGGTCGAGCGCACCGGCAAGCGGGTCCAGGTGGCGTTCAACTACCGCTTCAACCCGCTGCACGAGGCCGTCCGCGAGGTGCTGGCCGCCGGTGAGATCGGCGAGATCGGGTCCGTGCACTTCGAATGGCTGCTCGACGTGCGGCACGGCGCCGACTACTTCCGGCGCTGGCACCGCGACAAGGCCAACTCCGGCGGCCTGCTCGTGCACAAGTCCGGCCACCACTTCGACCTGGTCAACTGGTGGCTCGGCGCCGAGCCGGCCCAGGTGTACGCCGACGGCCGGCTCTTCTTCTACGGCGAGACCGGGCAGCGCCACGGCTACGCCCGCGACTACGAGCGCGCCCACGACGCCCCCGCCGCCGAGGGCGACCCGTTCGCCCTGCGCCTGCGGGACAACCCCCGGCTGCGCGAGCTGTACCTCGACGCCGAGGCCGACGACGGCTACCGGCGCGACCAGAACGTCTTCGCGCCCGGCGTGACGATCGAGGACGACATGGCGGTGCTGGTGCGCTACGACACCGGCGCCACGATGACCTACCACCTGACCGCGTACGCGCCCTGGGAGGGTTACCGGCTGATGGTCAACGGCAGCCGGGGCCGCCTGGAGCTGGAGGTGGTCGAGAGCGACCACGTCAGCGCGGCGGGTGCGGGCGAGGTCAAGGGGGCCGCGATCCACGGCGTGACCGAGGCCGAGGAACAGGGCCGGGCCACGCTGACCCTGCGGCCGTTCTGGGCGCCGCCGCGTGAGCTGCCGTTGCCGGCGGGGTACTCGCGGTCCGGGCACGGCGGCGCCGACTCGCGGATGACCGACGTGCTCTTCGGCGCGGCCAAGGACCCGCTCGAGCGTTCCGCCACCGCCCGCGACGGCGCGCTCGCCCTGCTCACCGGTCTCGCCGCGAACCGTTCCATCGAGACCGGGGCCCCGGTCCGCGTGGCCGACCTGCTCGACCTGCCCTGAGCCCGACCTGCCCTCAGCCGTCCCTTCCCGACGAGGTGTTCATGTCAGACCTGCTGTTCGCGGCCGAACCCCGCCAGCGCGACATCGCCCGTGAGCTCTACGCGCTCGTGGCCGGCCTGCCGCTGATCTCGCCGCACGGCCACGTCGATCCCGGCCTGCTCGCCGAGGACGAACCGTTCCCCGACCCGGCCCGGCTGATCATCGTCCCGGACCACTACATCACCCGGATGCTGCTCAGCCAGGGCATCCCGCTCGCGCGGCTGGGCGTGCCCAGCCGTACCGGTGACCCGGTCGAGACCGACCCGCGCGCGATCTGGCGGCTGCTCGCGGACAACTGGCACCTGTTCCGCGGTACGCCGTCGCGGCTCTGGCTGGAACGCACCTTCGCCTCGGTCTTCGGGGTGACCACCCGGTTCGGCCCGGCGACCGGCGACGCGATCTACGACGAGATCGCCGCCAAGCTCGCCGAGCCCGCCTTCCGGCCCCGGGCGCTGTTCGAGAAGTTCGGCATCGAGGTGCTGGCCACCACGGAGTCGCCGCTGGACGAGCTGACCCGGCACGCCAAGCTCGAAGCCGACGGCTGGGGCGGCCCCGGCGGCCGGGTGATCACCACGTTCCGCCCCGACGACGTGGTGGACATGGAGTTCGAGGGCTGGGCCGAGCGGATCGCCCGGCTCGGTGAGCTGACCGGCGAGGACACCACGACCTACCGGGGCTACCTGGCCGCGCTGTGGTCCCGGCGGCAGGCGTTCAAGGCCGCCGGCGCGACCTCCTCCGACCATGGGCACCTCACCGCCCGTACGGTGCGACTCCCCGCCGCCGAAGCCGCCCGGCTGTACGAACGCGGCCTGCGCGGGCGCGCCTCGGCGGCCGACGCCGAAGAGTTCCGTGCGCACATGCTGGTCGAGTTCGCCCGGATGTCGATCGAAGACGGGCTGGTCATGCAGCTGCACCCCGGTGCCGTCCGCAACCACAACAAGAGCCTGCACACCGGGCACGGCCGCGACGTCGGCGGCGACATCCCGCAGGCCACGGACTTCGTGCACGCCCTGACGCCGCTGCTCGACGCGTACGGCAACGACCCGCGGCTGCGGGTGGTGCTCTTCACCCTGGACGAGGACACCTTCACCCGGGAGCTGGCCCCGCTCGCCGGTGGGTACGCCGCGCTCTACCTCGGCGCGCCCTGGTGGTTCCTCGACTCACCGGACGGGCTGCGCCGGTTCCGGGACGCGGTAACCGAGACGGCCGGCTTCTACAACACCGCGGGCTTCACCGACGACACCCGGGCCTTCTGCTCGATCCCGGTCCGGCACGAGGTCGCCCGGCGGACCGACGCGGCGTACCTGGCCCGGCTGGTCGCCGAGGAGCGGCTGCCCCTCGACGAGGCCGCCGAGACCATCGCCGACCTGGCCTACCACCTGCCGAAGAAGGTGTTCCGGCTGTGACCAGGATCGTCGAGGTCGACGTGCACGACGTCCGGTTCCCGACGTCGAGGACCGGCGACGGCTCCGATGCCATCAACCGCGGCGACTACTCGGCCACGTACGCGGAGCTGCGCACCGACGGGCCGCACGTCGGTGCCGGCTTCACCTTCACCAACGGCCGCGGCAACGAGCTGACCTGCGCGGCGGTCCGGGCGCTGAGCCACCACGTGGTCGGGCGGACGCTGAGCGAGCTGGCCGCCGGGCCGGCCGCGTTCGTCCGGAGCCTGACCGCGGACCCGCAGCTGCGCTGGCTCGGCCCCGAGAAGGGCGTCATCCAGCTGGCCACCGGGGCACTGGTCAACGCGGTGTGGGACCTGCGGGCCAAGTCCGCCGGGGCGCCGCTGTGGCAGCTGCTCGCCGAGATGTCCACCGAGGAGCTCGTCGCCTGCGTCGACTTCCACCACATCAGCGACGCGCTGACCCCGGCCGAGGCGGCGGCGATCCTCGACAAGGGCCGGGTGGGCCTGGCCGAGCGCCTCGCCGACGTGGCCCGCGACGGCTTCCCGTCGTACACGACCTCGGTGGGCTGGCTGGGCTACCCGGACGACAAGGTGCGGGCGCTGGCCCGGACCGCGTACGACCAGGGCTGGCGGGCCATGAAGATGAAGGTCGGCGGTGACCTCGACGACGACGTCCGGCGGGCGGCCATCATCCGCGAGGAGATCGGCCCCGACGCGCTGCTGATGATGGACGCCAACCAGGTGTGGGACGTCGACGAGGCGATCGTCGCGATGACCCGGCTCGCCGCGTTCGGCCCGTACTGGATCGAGGAGCCGACGCACGCCGACGACGTGCTCGGCCACGCCCGGATCCGGCGCGCCGTCGACGAGCTCACCGGCGGCGCCTGCCGGGTGGCGACCGGTGAGGTCGCCGCCAACCGGGTGATCTTCAAGCAGCTGCTGCAGGCCCGGGCGATCGGCGTCATGCAGGTCGACGCGTGCCGGGTGGCCGGCGTCAACGAGGTGCTGGCCGAACTGCTGCTGGCGGCCAAGTTCGGCATCCCGGTCTGCCCGCACGCGGGCGGGGTCGGGCTGTGCGAACTGGTCCAGCACGTGGCGATCTTCGACTACCTGCGGGTCGGCACGGCCCTGGAGGGCCGCATGATCGAGTACGTGGACCACCTGCACGAGCACTTCGAGGATCCGGTACGCACCCGCGAGGGCCGCTACCTGCTGCCGGACCAGCCCGGTTACAGCGCCACCATGCGTCCCGCCTCGATCGCGGAGTTCTCCTTCCCCGATGGACCGGCATGGCGGTGACCACCACGCCGCTGCTGGGGCTGGGGTCCCTGAGCCGGCTGCCGGCGGGCAGCCATCCGCTCGTGCGCCCCGGCGACGTACCGGCCGGGATCGTGCACCTGGGCCTCGGCGCTTTCCACCGGGCGCACCAGGCGGTCTACACCGAGGAGGCGATCGCCGCGGCCGGCGGTGACTGGGGCATCATCGGCGTGGCGCCGCGCTCCGCGCAGATCGTCGCCGACCTCTGGGCCCAGGACCGGCTGTTCAGCGTGACCACGATGTCCGGCGAAGGCGCCGGCACCCGGGTGGTCGGCTCCCTGGCGGGCGTGCGGCATGCGGCGGCGGATCCCGGCGCGGTGGTCGCCCTGCTGGCCGATCCAGCGGTACGGGTGGTGACGCTGACCATCACCGAGAAGGGCTACCGGCTCGACCCGTCGACCGGCCGGCTCACCGTCGACGCGGACCTGCGGGCCGACCTGAACACCGACCGGGCGCCGGTGACGATCCCCGGACTGCTGCTGCGCGGCCTGCTCGCCCGCTGCCGCGCCGACGCCGGTCCGATCGCGGTGCTCAGCTGCGACAACCTGCCCTCGAACGGGCGCCGGGTGCGCAGCCTGGTGGAACAGGCCCGGGAGCTGGTGGCGGGAGATTCGGCCGGCTTCGGTGAGTGGCTGGGCGCGAGCGTGACGTTCCCCGGGTCCATGGTGGACCGCATCGTGCCCGCGAGCACGCCGGCGACGCTGGAGCTGGCGGCAGCCGCGCTCGGTGCGCGGGACCTGGCGGCGGTGCACGGGGAGCCGTACCGGCAGTGGGTGATCGAGGACCGTTTCCCCGGTGGGCGGCCCGCCTGGGAGGCCGCCGGTGCGGTGCTGACCGACGATGCCGGACCGTGGGAGCGGCTCAAGTTGCGTACGCTCAACGGGGTGCACTCGGCTGTCGCGTACCTCGGGGCGCTGGCCGGGCGGGAGACCATCGCGGCCGCCCTGGAGATCCCCGGGATGCGCGCGGCGATGACCCGCTTCGTCGCGGAGGACGTGGCCGGCAGCCTCGAGCCGCCGCCCGGCGTCTCGGTCGTCGGTTACGGGGACTCGGTGCTGGACCGGTTCGCCGACCCGGCCATCGCGCACCGCACCCGGCAGGTGGCGATGGACGGCACCCAGAAGCTGCCGCAGCGCGTGCTGCACACGATCGCCGACCGGCGCGCGGCCGGAGCATCACCCCGCTGGGCGGCCCTGGTCGTCGCGGCGTGGATGCGCTACGTGCAGGGCACGGCGGACGACGGGCAGGCGCTGCCGCTCGACGACCCGCTGGCGGACCGGATCCGCGAACGGCTGGCCGCCGCGCCATCCACCCCGGCGGGCGTGGCGCACGCACTGTTCGGGCTGGACACGGTGTTCCCGCCCGAGCTGGCCACCGACGAGACGGTACGGGCGCTGGTCGTCGAATGGCTGACCGCGCTGGACAAACACGGTGTCGAGGCGACTTTGGCAGGTGCGGCATGACGGCGACAGTGGCATTGATCGGCGCGAACGGGCACGGGCGGTCGCACCGGCGGCGGATCGCCGAGCTCGAGCGGACGGGGTCGGTGCGGTTGGTGGCGCTGGCCGACGTACAGGCGATAGACCCGGACCCGCCGGTCCCACCCGGCGCCGCGGTCTTCACCGACCACCGCGAGCTGCTCGCGACCGCGGCCCCCGACGTCGTGGTGATCTGCACGCCGCCGCACACCCACCTGCCGATCGCCCTGGACGCCCTGGCCGCGGGCTGCGACCTGCTGCTGGAGAAGCCGCCGGTGCCGACGGTCGAGGCGCACGCGACCCTGCAGGCGGCGGTGCTGTCCGCGGGCCGGTCGTGCCAGGTCGGCTTCCAGGCGCTCGGCTCGCTGGCCGCACAGACCCTGTTCGACGCGGTGCACGCGGGCCGGCTGGGCGCCATCGAGAGCGTGGCCACGGTCGCGTCATGGCGGCGCGACGACGCCTACTACGCCCGCGCGCCGTGGTCCGGCCGCCGGGTGGTCGACGGCC
>NZ_JBEZGQ010000211.1:0-10721 GCF_040650095.1 Actinoplanes sp. NPDC048791
GCGGCCCCACCGCCGATCAGCACGACGGTGGCCATGGCCGGGCGGCGCGACCTCTTCTGACGGCCCGCCGGCCGGGCAGCTCCGGCGCGGCGGCGATCCGCGGCCGGCGCGGTCTGTCCGGCTCGGCCTTCGCCGGGCTGGGCCTGGCTTTGCCGGCTGAATCGGCCTCGCCGGCCGGGTCAGCGGTAGGCGGGTTCGCGGGCCAGGGCGTCCGCGGCCAGGTGGCGGCCCAGCTTGGCCAGGGAGCCCACCGCGTAGGTCAGGTAGGCGAACTGGCCCATCTGGGCGACGTGGGTCAGCGCCAGTTGCTGCGACGTCAGCCGGCGGGGCAGCAGCGGCGTGCCCGCGCCCAGCATCGCCGGGGCCATGGCCAAGATGATCTCGTCGAGCAGGCCCGCGTCCGCGAACTCGCTGACCAGGTCGCCGCCGCCGGCCAGCCAGACGTTGCGGCCCTGGGCGGCGACCATCATGGCTTCGTGGACCCGCTGCACGTCGCCGCTGACCATGAAGACGTTGGCGTCCGGCACCGGCGGGAGCTCGCGGTGGGTGAAGACCCAGCACGGTACGTCGCCGTACATCTCGTGCCAGTTCTCCGGCTCCTCGAGCACGTTGTCGTTCTTCAGCACCCATTCGTAGGTGGCGGCGCCCATCGCGAAGGCGCCCACGCCGGAGAAGAACGCGCCGAACGGGTTGTCCGTGCCCTCGTCGACCTCGAACAGCCAGTCGAGCGAATTGTCCAGATCGGCGGTGAAGCCGTCGATGCTGGTCGCGGTGTAGTACTGCGTCTTTGCCACACCATCACGATGCCACGGCGTAGCCGACAAAAGGGCCGATTCCGGCGTAGCGGGTCAGGCCGGCGGACCCACCCGATACGTCAGGTACGCGAACTGGCCCACCTGCCGCATCCCGGTCAGCGCAAGCCGCGCAGAAGTCAGCTTCCGCGGCAGCAGAGGCGCACCGGCCCCCAGCGTCACCGGCGCCACCCCGAGAATGATCTCGTCCAGCAGCCCGGCGTCCGCGAAGGCCCCCGCCAGCTCACCCCCGCCGACGACCCAGATGTTCCTGCCCTGGGCCGCCTCGGTCATCGCCGCGTGCACCGGCCGGACATCGCCCTGCACGAACCGCAGATCAGCGCCTGGAATCGGCGGCAGCGACCGGTGGCTGAACACCCACGCCGGGGTGTCGCCGTAGTACTCCGCCCACTTCAGCGGCTTGTCCAGCAGACCCTCGTGCTCCAGCACCCACTCGTAGGTGGTGGCGCCCATGGCGAAGGCGCCCACCTCGGCGAAGAAGGACGCGAACGGGGCGTTGCCCGCCTCGTCCTCACGGCCCTCGTCGACCTCGAACAACCAGTCGAGCGAATTGTCAGCATCGGCGATGAATCCGTCGATGCTGGTCGCGGTATAGAACTGTGTCTTCGGCACGGCATCCAGCTTGCCGCAGCGGTACGACAAAAAGCCGGTCTACAGGGCGTCGTTGCGCAGGACGAGGATCGCGATGTCGTCCCGCGGCTCCTCGACCGAGAAGTTGATCGTCGTCGAGCGCAGCCGGGCCGCCATCACATCCGCCGGGTAGCCCGCCAGCGGCGTCGCCGCGTCCCGCAGGCGCGACGTGCCGAACAGCTCCCGGCCGCGCCGCCGTTCTGTCACGCCGTCGGTGTAGAAGATCAGGGAGTCGCCCGGGTGCAGGGTCACGTTCACGTCCGGAGAGGTGATCGTCTCCAGCAGGCCGAGCGCTGTGCCGCCCTCGCCCACGAAGGAGGTCTTGCCGTCCGCGCGGACCAGGACCGACCGGTCGTGGCCGGCCAGGTGCAGGCAGACCGCCAGGTCCGTGCCCGCCCGGGTCACCGTGGCCATGGCCAGCGTGCAGTAGCGTCCGCCGCCGCGCTGGACCAGAGTGCGGTTGACCCGGCAGAGGATCTCCGTCATCGGCTTGCCGTCGTCGACCAGGATCCGGATCACGTCGCGGACCAGGCCGGTCACCGTCGCGGCCTGGACGCCCTTGCCGGACACGTCGCCCACCACGACCACCCAGCGGTCGTCGCCGGCCGGGACGACGTCGTAGAAGTCGCCGCCCACCTCCGAGCCCGTGGGGACGTACTCGGCGGCGAAGCCGATGCCGGTGACGTGCGGCAGCGCCGGGGGCAGCAGCGAGGCCTGCAGGGTCCGGGCGACCTTGCGGCGTTCGTCGTGGATGCGGGCGTTGTCGATGGCCAGCGCCGCGCGGCGGGCCACGTCCTCCAGCACCGCCACCTCGTCGCCGTCGTGCCGGTGCCGCAGGTGGCGGCCCACCGCCAGGGTGCCCAGGCGCTGCCCGCGGGCGACCAGCGGCACCGCGAAGCCCTCCGGCGGGGTGCCGAACATGACCTGCTGGCCGAGCCGGGAGGCCTCCTCGAGCCGGGCCAGGATCGAGTCGGGGCCGGTCTCGGCGAGCGTCGCGTGCAGCTGTGGCACGGCGGCCTCGTCGGCGTGGGTGGCCGCGGCGAGCTGCAGCCGGCCCCAGGCGTCCGTGGTGTGCACCGCGCACCACTGGCCGAGCCGGGGCACCACCAGCTGCGGGATCAGCGCCATCGTCAGGTTGACGTCCAGGGACTGGGCGAGCAGCTCGCTGGCCTCGGCCAGGAACGTCAGCCAGGTCTGCCGGCGCAGGTCGGCCCGGCGCAGCCGGTCGTTCTCCAGGTGCAGGGAGAAACGCTCGGCGACGATCGTGGCCAGCGGCTGGGCGTATCCGGCCGGGGACGCGTCCAGCTCCAGCTCACCCGAGTACGGCCGCTGCACGGTGAGCGGCACCCGGATGGTCTCGGCGTCGTCGCGGGGAGCGCGGCCGTGCCGGGCCAGCAGCTGGCGTCCGCCGCCGTCGCCGCGGTCGAGCCGGACCACCCCGCCGGTGGCCCCGGTGAGCCGGGACAAGCGGGAGAGCAGCTCGGTGCCGAACTCGGCCAGGCTCTCGTCGGTGAGCCGTTCGGGGCTCATCTGCAGCAGCGTGGTCAGCTCGCCGACGGACGGGGCCACCTCGTCGTCGGCGGTGGCCACGGGGATGCCGTCACGGGCCGGGCCCTTGCTCTCCAGCCGGAACCAGACGCCTTTGCCGACGCCCTCGTGCACGGTGCCCCAGCGGCTGGCGAAGTGGTCCACGAGCAGCAGCCCGCGACCACGCTCCGCGACCTCGCCGATGTCCGACTGCTCGTTGCGGGGGCCGACCGCGAGCTGCTCGACCGGCCCGGGGGCGAAGTCGGTCACCGTGACGGTGAGCCCGGCCGGGTCGGCGTCGACCTCGAGGTCCACTTCCGTGCCGGCGTGCACCACCGCGTTCGTGGACAGCTCGGTGGTCAGCAGCAGGGCCTCGTTGACCAGGGAGTCCAGCCCGGCCTCCTCGAGCACCGAGCGGACCAGGGCGCGCGCCGCGGCGGGCGTACGCCGGTCGTTGGGCAACCGGACCCGGCGCACGAGAGCTGCCGCGATACGTCCCGCCTCTACCGACACGCCTGCATCCTCTCCCGCCGACCGGCTTCGCACAAAGCTGTACCTCGCGCCGGACTGTCCCGGCGAGGGATGATGGAGCGCCCCAGCCGTTGGACAGCGAATGAGGACAGCATGACTGCGACCCACCAGGTCAATGTCGGCGTGCCCGACGAGACTGCCGTGCTCGTCGAGCTCGCGGAAGCCCTACGCCGGGTGAGCCGTGGCGATTTCAAGGTTCGCCTGCCCCGGCGCAGCGGCGTCGCCGGTGAGGCCGCGGATGCCTTCAACGAGGTCGTGGCGCTGCAGGAACGGCAGAATCGCGAGGTGCGCCGGATCAGCCGGATCGTCGGCCGGGACGGCCGGCTGACCGAGCGGCTGGACGAGGAGGGCCTCGACGGCGCCTGGGCCGACAGCGCCCGCTCGGTGAACTCGCTGATCGACGACCTGGGCCGACCGACCACGGAGATCTCCCGGGTCATCGTGGCCGTCGCGGACGGTGACCTCTCGCAGCACATGGCACTCGAGATGGACGGGCGACCCCTTCGGGGTGAATTCCTGCGCATCGGCCGGGTGGTCAACACGATGGTGGACCAGCTGTCCTCGTTCGCCGACGAGGTGACCCGGGTGGCCCGGGAGGTCGGCACCGAGGGTGAGCTCGGCGGCCAGGCCGACGTCCGTGGCGTGGCCGGCACCTGGAAGGACCTGACCGACTCGGTCAACACGATGGCGTCGAACCTGACCCACCAGGTCCGTTCGATCTCCCAGGTGGCGACGGCCATGGCCCGCGGCGACCTGTCGCAGAAGATCACCGTGACGGCCCGCGGCGAGGTCGCCGAGCTGGCCGACACCATGAACGGCGTGACCGACACCCTGCGGCTCTTCGCCGAGCAGGTCACCCGGGTGGCCCGCGAGGTGGGCACCGAGGGCAAGCTGGGCGGCCAGGCCGACGTACCCAATGTCGCCGGCACCTGGAAGGACCTCACCGACTCGGTGAACTCGATGGCGTCGAACCTGACCAGCCAGGTCCGCAACATCGCCCAGGTCTCCACCGCGGTCGCCAAGGGCGACCTGTCGCAGAAGATCACGGTGGCCGCGCAGGGCGAGATCCTCGAGCTCAAGGACACCGTCAACACGATGGTGGACCAGCTGTCGTCGTTCGCCGACGAGGTCACCCGGGTGGCCCGCGAGGTCGGCACCGAGGGCCGGCTGGGCGGTCAGGCCCAGGTCCGCGGCGTCTCCGGTACGTGGCGCGACCTCACCGAGAACGTCAACCAGCTCGCCGCCAACCTCACCGACCAGGTCCGCAACATCTCCCAGGTCTCGACGGCGGTGGCCAAGGGCGACCTGTCGCAGAAGATCACGGTCGACGCCCGCGGTGAGATCGCGGAGCTGAAGAACACCATGAACACGATGGTCGACCAGCTCTCGTCGTTCGCCGACGAGGTGACCCGGGTGGCCCGCGAGGTGGGTTCCGAGGGCAAGCTGGGCGGCCAGGCCGAGGTCAAGGGCGTTTCCGGTACGTGGCGTGACCTGACCGACAACGTGAACTACATGGCGTCGAACCTGACCAGCCAGGTCCGCAACATCGCCTCGGTCACGACGGCGGTGGCCAAGGGCGACCTGTCGCAGAAGATCACGGTCGACGCCCGCGGCGAGATCCTGGAGCTGAAGTCGACGGTCAACACGATGGTGGACCAGCTGTCGTCGTTCGCCGATGAGGTGACGCGAGTTGCTCGTGAGGTGGGTTCGGAGGGCAAGCTCGGCGGCCAGGCCCAGGTGCGCGGCGTCGCCGGCACCTGGCGCGACCTGACCGACAACGTGAACTACATGGCGTCCAACCTGACCGCCCAGGTCCGCAACATCGCCTCGGTCACCACGGCCGTGGCCAAGGGCGACCTGTCGCAGAAGATCACGGTCGACGCCCGCGGCGAGATCCTCGAGCTCAAGGACACCGTCAACACGATGGTCGACCAGCTGTCCTCGTTCGCCAACGAGGTCACCCGGGTCGGGCGCGAGGTCGGCATCGAGGGCAAGCTCGGCGGTCAGGCCGAGGTCAAGGGCGTTTCCGGTACGTGGCGCGACCTCACCGACAACGTCAACCAGCTGGCCTCCACGCTGACCACCCAGCTGCGCGCCATCGCCGAGGTGTCCACGTCGGTGACCCGCGGTGACCTGACCCAGAGCGTGGCCGTCGAGGCCCAGGGCGAGGTCGCCGAGCTCAAGGACAACATCAACCAGATGATCGTGACGCTGCGCGAGACCACCAAGGCGAACGCGGAGCAGGGCTGGCTCGACTCCAACCTGGCCCGCATCGGTGGCCTGCTGCAGGGCCAGCGGGACCTCGGCGAGGTCTGCCGCATGATCATGACCGAGGTGACGCCGCTGGTGGACGCGCAGCTCGGCGCCTTCTTCATGGTCGACCACGAGGAGGCCGTGATGCGGCTGCGCCTCGCCGCGTCGTACGGCTACGTCGCCCGCAACCATGAGGTCACCTTCGGGCCCGGTGAGGGACTCGTCGGCCAGGCCGCGGTCTCCCGCCGTACGATCCGGGTCCGGGCGACCCACGACGGCGTCCTGACGATGCGCTCGGGTCTCATGTCGATGCCGCCGAACGACCTGGTCGTGCTGCCGGTGCTGTTCGAGGGCGAGATGCTCGGCGTGATCGAGTTCGCCTCGGTGGCCGCGTTCTCCGGGCTGCACCTGACCTTCCTGGAGCGCTTGGTGGCGGCCATCGGCGTCGCCCTCAACACCATCCAGGCCAACCGGCGTACGGAGGAACTGCTCGCGCAGTCGCAGCGCCTGGCCCGCGAGATGCAGGACCAGTCGGCCGAGCTCCAGCGCACCAACGCCGAGCTGGAGGACAAGGCGCAGCTGCTCAGCGAGCAGAAGGGCAACATCGAGACGAAGAACCGGGAGATCGAGCTGGCCCGCCTCGGCCTCGAGGAGAAGGCGCAGCAGCTGTCCCGGGCGTCGGCGTACAAGACCGAGTTCCTGGCCAACATGAGCCACGAGCTGCGGACGCCGCTGAACTCGCTGCTGCTGCTGGCCCGGCTGCTCGCCGACAACCCCGAGCACAACCTGACCGAGAAGCAGATCGAGTTCGCCCGCACCATCCACAGCGCCGGCTCCGACCTGCTGTCGCTGATCGACGACATCCTCGACCTCAGCAAGATCGAGGCCGGCCGGATGGACGTCGAGCCGGACCAGGTCGACTTCGACGGCGTCCGCAGCTACGTCGAGCAGGCCTTCATCCCGCAGGCCGAGGAGAAGGGCCTGGAGCTGCGGGTGGAGGTGTCGCCGGAGCTGCCCGAGTCGATCGTCACCGACGCCCAGCGGCTCCAGCAGATCCTGCGCAACCTGCTCTCCAACGCGGTCAAGTTCACCGACAACGGCTCGGTGACCCTGAGCATCTACCCGGCGCCGGCCGACCTCGACTTCGACATCCCCGGGCTGGCCTCGGCCCACCAGGTGGTCGCCTTCGCGGTCAGCGACACCGGCATCGGCATCTCCGACGAGAAGCTCAGCCTGATCTTCGAGGCGTTCCAGCAGGCGGACGGCACGACCAGCCGCAAGTACGGCGGCACCGGCCTCGGCCTGTCGATCAGCCGCGAGTTCGCCGCACTGCTCGGCGGCACGATCGTGGTCTCCTCGGCCCCCGGCGAGGGCTCGACGTTCACGCTCTACATGCCGGACGTCCTGATCGGCGACGCGATCCCGACGCCGTCCCTGCCGCAGCTGCCCGCGTCGACCTCGGCCGGTGAGCCGCGCCGCACACTGTCGTCGCTCGACCTCCCGCTGATCACGCCCCGCCCGGAGCTGGAGACGCACACGGTCAGCCCGGCCAGCCGCCAGCTCGACGGCGCCACCGTGCTGATCGTCGACGACGACGTGCGCAACGTCTTCGCGCTGACCAGCGCCCTGGAGATGCACGGGCTCAACGTGCTCTACTCCGACAACGGCGTGGACGGGGTCCGGCTGCTGGCCGAGCACCCCGAGGTCGACATCGTGCTGATGGACGCGATGATGCCGGAGCAGGACGGCTACGAGACCACCCGCGGAATCCGCCGCAATCAGCGCTTCGCGGACCTACCGGTAGTCTTCCTGACAGCGAAGGCGATGCCCGGCGACCGGGAGTCGGCGCTGGCGGCGGGGGCGAGCGACTACATCACCAAGCCGGTCGACCTGGACGAGCTCATCGAGCTGATGGCCCGCTGGGTGAACGCGTCGGACAATTCCGGGACGGAGCACAAGGATGGCTGAGCGGGCCAAGGCGCTCTTGGTCGACGACCGGCGCGACAACCTGCTGGCGCTGGAGGCGATCCTGCAGGGCCTGCCGGTGCAGGCGGTCGCGGTGGAGAGCGGCGAGGCGGCGCTGAAGCAGCTGCTCACGGACGACTTCGCGGTGATCCTGCTGGACGCGCAGATGCCCAACATGGACGGCTTCGAGACGGCCGGCCACATCAAGCGGCGCGAACGCACCCGGCACGTACCGATCCTGTTCCTGACGGCGGCCGACCGTGACGCCCAGCTCGCCCTGCGCGGCTACGCGGTCGGCGCGGTCGACTACCTGACGAAGCCGTTCGACCCGTGGGTGCTGCGGGCCAAGGTCTCCATCTTCGTCGAGCTGTGGACCAAGACCCAGCAGCTCAAGGCCCAGGCGGAAGCCAGCCGGGAGCGGGAGGCGCAATGGCAGCGCCTGACCGACCTGGTGGACGAGGCCGCGAGAGCCCTGCGCGCCGGCGGCGACGAGGCCGCCGGTGAAGCCCTTGAACTGCTGGAGAAGGCCCGCTGGGGCAACTAACGCAAGGTCCAGTGCTGCGGGAAGAGCACCTGGACCGGCGTGACCAGCGGGCCGTTGCCGCCGGGTTTGTAATGCACCATCCCGGAGGTGGCGGTAGTGCGGGACCTCCAGAGGCTCGAAGGCGGCGGCCGCCCGCCGCCCCGGCTCCTCGAGGTCCGCGCTCAGCACCAGGTCAGGTTGCCGGGGCAGCGCCATGCTGACTCCGTCCGCGGTGAGCGACTCGCGCCCGGTCACCTGCGCCCGCAGCCGGTCGAGGGTGATGTCGCGGTCCGGACCGGCGGCGAGGTCGAGCAAGACGTTGTGGCCGGTCACCGGGATGTGCACGGGCGCCGGGCCGACCTCGGAGCTCGGCGAGCGCACCAGCGTGATGTGCGAGCGGGTGCTCAGCTCCGCGGTGAAGGGTGCGGCCACCGCCGCGGTGGGCGCCACCGGCCTGGTGAGGATCTGTGCGGCATAGAACTGGCCGCCGGTTCCGGCGGACGGTCGGCTCCCGGTCGGTTCCACGGCTGCACTCCTTCGTTCGGTCAACGGGCCCTCAGCCCGGCCGGGCCATCGTGCGGAACGGCTGCCCGCCGAGGTCCACGCGGCGCGTACCACTGCGCCCGGCGCAGGTCCAATCCAGCTCCAGCGCCCATCGGACGTCGGCGGTCGCGGTGTGCACGGTCAGGTCGAGGACCTCGGGATCGTCGGGCGTGACCTTGAACGGGAAGCCGGCGTCGCCGAGCCGCTCCAGGCGTGGCGGATCCTCGTCGAGGTGCACGGCGAACGGCCGGACCGGCACGACACCGTGGTGCGGGACGAGGTCACCCGCGGCCGGCCGGCGGGCCAGCACCACCGGGCGCAGCTCGGTCAGCACGACGGCGGGTGGTTCGGGGGCCTCGACGATCAGGCGTACCCGGTGCCCGCTGGCGGGAACCTCGTGCACCCCGTCCGGGCCGCGGACGACCAGGTAGCTGACGTCGGCGAGCCTGACGGTGACGGCCAGCGGATCGCCGGCGCCCGCCAGGGCATCGGCGGCCACTGTCGCGCGTCGCTGACCTGCCCGTTGTGCGGCCAGCTCCGCGAGCACCCGGCGATGCTCCGCCCGCCACCCGTCGAGGTCCGGTGGGCCCGGCCAACCGGCATGGCGGTGACAGACGTCGACGAACGCCGCCACGAACTCCCAGTCCGGCAGCGTACGGCCGTGGAGCTTGTCATCGATGGTGGTGCGGGGATAGGGGCGACCCGTCCGGCGGGTGAGGCGTTCCAGCTCGCGCAGCGACGGTTCTCCTGCCCGCCGCCGGAGATCGCGTAATCGTGCGGCGAAGCCCGTCAGCGGCGCCTGCCCGTGGCTGTCCACTCAGGAACCCTAGAACCGGCTGCACCGCGCTGTCCCACGTCTGTCCGGAGCCCGTCCGAGAAGATCGCCGGACGCCGGCCCGGGCGGCGACCTTGGACCCATGACCAGAGCGCTGATGGAATGGCTCACCGCAGCCACTACGGTGTTGAGTTTCGGCACCGGCCTGTTCAACCTGGTCGCCGAGGCCGCCCGCGCACAACGCCGACGCGACGGGCGATGCGACCACGATCACTGCGAGTGATTGCCGCGGAGCTCAGCGATCACCGGGGCGAACTGGTGCATGAACATGGCGCTGACTCCGATGTAGGAGATGCCCAGCTCAGCCCGTCGCCGGCGAAGCGTTTCGGCGATCCGGCCCGGGTCGCCGAGCAGGAACGCGATGCCGCCCGCCGCCGCCATCCGCCGGGCATCGCCGCCGACCATCCGGTTCACCCACTCCGGCACCGCCTCGGCCGTCTCCGCCACCGCCGCCACGTTGACGTGCACTTCCGGTGACCCGCCGAAGCCGCGGAGCCGGGCGACCGTCTCGGCCAGTTCCTCCTCCGACGACTGCGGGGGCAGGCCGAGGGCCACGATGTCGGCCTGCTCGGCGGCCAGCCGCAGCATCCCCGGTCTGCTCGCCGCCACCAGCACCGGCGGGCCGCCGCCGGGAAGTTCGCGGACGGCCCGGATCGTGTCCGCCACCCGCCGTAACCGCTCGCCCGGTGTCCCGAACTCCACGCCCAGCGTCGCGGCGTCCCGTTCGGCGCCCGGCCGCCCGCCTCCGAGGCCCAGCTCGAAGCGGCCACCACTCAGGAGCTGCAGGGTTCTCGTCTCCCAGGCCACCAGGCCGGGCGCGCGGTTGGGGGCACTGAGCACATAGGTGCCGACCCGCAGCCTCTCGGTGCACGCCGCTGCGGCGGCCAGCGCCGCGAACGGTGACAGCGTGTGCACGGTGTCCGGGACGAGCAGGGTGTCGTAGCCGAGTTCCTCCGCCTGCCGCGCGGTGGTGGTCCACTCCGCGCCGGTGCGGGCCGTTGCTGCCACCACGCCGAATCGAAACGTCATGGTCTCAGCGTGGTGCCGCCCCCGGGACGTGTCGGCGTCCCGGGGGCGGCGGTCCGGCTACTGCGGGGAGCGT
>NZ_JBEZGQ010000212.1:0-10635 GCF_040650095.1 Actinoplanes sp. NPDC048791
GCGGTGCGGCCCGCCGGTGACGTCGGCGGCGGCGAGGCCGTCGTGCGCGCGGGCCTGCTCGAACCGGTCGCCGATCTCCCGCGCCAGCAGCAGCGCCTGGTCGTGCTGGCTTCCCGCCTCCTGGTCGTCGCCGGCGGCGCGCAGCTCCTGGCCGAGGTCGTTGAGCGCCTCGGCCTCGCTGGCCCGGTCCCCGATCCGGCGGTGCAGCAGCAGGGCCTGGCGGAGCTGACCGGCCGCCTCGGTGAGCCTCCCGACCCGGGCGTACACGGCGGCGAGGTCGGTGAGGACGTACGCCTCCGCGGTGCGGTCGCCGGCCTGCCGGACCGCGGCGAGGCTCTGCTCCAGGTGGATGCCGGCCCGTTCGAGGTCGGCGGGCTGCTGGGTGAGCCGCGCGAGCAGGGAGAGCACGTACGCCTCGCTGAACCGGTCGCCCAGCCGCGCGAAGAGCGCCAACCCCGACCGGAGGCGTCCGATCGCCTGGGTCTCGTCGCCGAGCCGGGCGTCGACCAGGCCCAGCCGCACCGAGGCGTCGGCCTGCCCGGCCTCGTCGCCCAGCTCGCGGTAGTGCGCCCAGGCCCGTCGATAGTGCTCCGCGGCCTGCCGGTAGTCGCCCAGCCGCCAGTGCACGCTGCCCAGGTTGCGCAGCGCCACCGCTTCGGCGGCGCGTTCACCAAGGTCGGCGTAGAGCAGCAGGGCCTGCCGGTAGGTCTCGGCCGCCTCGCCGAGCCGGCCCTGCCGCCGGTGCAACCGGCCCAGATCGGACAGCGCCCGGGCCTGGGCCTCGCGGTCTCCGAGGGCCCGGGCCGCGGACACGGCCGCCGCGGTCACGGTGACCGCCTCGGCGACCGGGCCGCCGGCGTCGAGATAGCGGAACATGGTCGCCGCGATGGTGACGGCGTGCCGGTACCAGCCGTGCGCGGCACCGTACGTGCAGGCGGCGGCCAGGTTGGGCCGTTCCGCCTCGATCCAGCTGCGGGCCGCGTCCGGGTCACCGCCGGTCGCCGGGTCGTCCGGGTGCAGCGCGTTCATCGCCGCGACCGAACCGGCCAGATAGTGGTCGAAAACCCGGGTCAGCGCGGCCTTCCGCGCCGGCGCCGGGTCGTGCTCGGTCGCCAGTTCCGCGGCGTACGCCCGCAGCAGGTCGTGCATGCCGTACCGCCCGCCCCGCCCGATGTACACCAGGCTGGCCCGGACCAGCACGCCGAGCAGCCGCCGGGCCTCCCCCAGGTCTGCGCCGGTCAGCGCGGCCACCGCCGCGACGTGCACGGTGCCGCCCGGATGCAGGCCCAGCAGCCGGAAGACCCGGGCCGCGTCGGCGGGCAGATTCTGGTACGACCACGAGAAAACGGCGCGGACCGCGGCGCGCGGATCGCCGCCCGCGTCCAGCAGGTCCAGCCGCAGCTGATGGTCGCCCAGCTCGGCGACCAGCTCGGCCAGCGAGACGTCGCTGCGCGCCGCGGCCAGCTCGGCGGCGATCCGCAGCGCCAGCGGCAACCGGGCGCAGGCCGCGGCCAGGTCGGCGGCGACGGACGGCTCCCGGTCCACCCGGGCACCGATCAGCCGGCGCAGCAGGCCCACCGCGTCGGCCAGGGGAAGCAGATCCAGGTTGACCCGCTCGGCGCCGTGGACGGCCACCATGCCCGGCAGCGAGTCCCGGCTGGTGATCAGCACCAGGCACGAGCCGGTGCCGGGCAGCAGCGGCCGGATCTGCTCCACCGACGAGGCGTTGTCGAGCAGCACCAGCATCCGGCGGCCGGTCAGCTCGGAGCGGTAGCGGCCGGCGCGCTCGTCGGTGCCCAGCGGCATCTCCGGACCGCGTACGCCCAGCGCGGTCAGGAAACCGGCGAGGGCGTCGGCGACCGCAACGGGCTGCTCGGCGTCGTAACCGCGCAGGTTCACGTACAGCTGGCCGTCGGGGAACGCCTCCCGCACGCGGTGCGCCCACCGTACGGCCAGGGCGGACTTCCCCACCCCGGCCGTGCCGGAAAGCAGCGCGACCGTCAGCGGCGGCTCGTCGCCCTCGGGCGGCGCCAGCAGGCGGTCCAGCGCGGCCAGTTCACCGGTACGCCCGGTGAAAGCGCGCACGTCCGCGGGCAGCTGGGCCGGCACCGTCGCGGGCGCGGTCACCTGAACCGCCGCAACCGGGGTGTCGGCGACCGGGGCGGCCAGGGTCGGGTCGGCGGCGAGGATGCGCTCGTGCAGCCGGCGCAGCCCGGCGCCGGGATCGCTGCCGAGCTCGTCGGCGAGGCGGCGGCGGATCAGCCGGTACTGCTCGTCGGCGTCCGCTTGGCGGCCGCACCTGTACAGCGCCAGCATCGACTGCTCGGCGAGCCGTTCGTCCAGCGGATGGTCGGCGACGGCGGCCGCCAGGGCGGGCAGCAGCTCACCGTGCCGGCCCAGCCGGAGCAGCACGTCGTTGCGGTCGAGCTCGGCGGCGAACCGTTCACCGAGCAGCAGCCGCCGCATCGCGTTCAGCCACGGGGTGTCCAGGCCGGCGAAGGGCTCACCGCGCCACAGGCCGAGCGCCTGCTCGATCAGCTCGGTGGCCGACCGGTCGGATTCGGCCGCCCGGGCATGGGTGACGAGCCGGCGGAAAAGGTGCAGATCCACCACCTGCGGGTCGACGGTCAGCACGTATCCGCCGGCCCGGCGCTCGATCGTCACCTCGGCGGCGTCGGCGACGGCCCGCCGCAACCGGGACAGATAGCTGTAGAGCGCGCCGGTGGCCCGTTGCGGGGCGTCGGCGCCCCACACCCGGTCGATCAGCTGGTCGACCGTGACCGGCCGGCCGGCCTCGACCAGCAGCACGCCCAGTACAGAGCGCTGCCGAGCATGCCCGAGCTCGACGGGCCGGCCGCCGACCCGGGCCTCCACGGCGCCGAGCACCCCGAACTCCGCCGCCAACTGACCTCAGCACACCCTTCGCCTGAACGCTTCCCACCAGGGGATTCAAGAAATCTACAAGGAACTTGACCAGTCTCCCATGCTTCGCACAAGGTCCGCCGACGACCATTGGATCCGTTGCAGGGAACAGGTCGCCCTCGCCCGGTTACGCAGCGCGTACGGGGGAATCGGGACGTTGAGGTGAGACCAAGAGCGACGGGCGACCTGCCCTGCGACAAAAGCCGAGCTGACCGTGTGTGTACCGGTATAGCCGACGAGTCGCTTGTTGCTCTTGCCGAGCGGCGTCGCGCAGCCGACCCCGCCGAGGTCTTCCCTTCTGAACTCGTCGATGTCTACGTTCCTTCACAGGCCTTGTACAGGTCCACATTCGATCCGGCCCGTCCTGCCTGATCGGCGGGGGCGGCATGACGATCGCGGAGGTTCGTCCGTGCGAAAAGCCTTGGTGGGATTATTGAGCCTGAGCCTGGCGTCCGGAGTGGGCGTCTCGCTCAGTCCGGCGGCGGTGGCGGCTCCGCCAGCCGATACGACGGCGGCAGCGCCGTCGAAGAACGATCCGGGCGTGGCCAGCGACGAGCTGGTCAACCCGCTGGAGAAGAAGCGGCGCACGCTGCGGGACAAGGCGGTCAGTGACGTCCTGTCCGGCCGCGCGAAGCTGGAGAAGCGCAACGGCAGCACCGTCGTCAAGGTCGGCCAGGCCGCCGGCGGTGGCGCTTTCGGCGGCGAGGCGCGCAACCGCCGCGGCGCCAAGGACAACCGGGACCAGTACGTCGAGCTGGCCCGCGAGCAGACCGACCGGATCTTCGTCATCCTCGCCGAGTTCGGTGACGAACGTGACCCGCGCTTCCCGGACAAGGACACCGACCCGACCACGCCCGGGCCGCAGCGCTTCGACGGTCCGGTGCACAACCAGATCCCCGAGCCGAACCGGGCTGTCGACAACTCGACCGTCTGGCAGGCCGACTACAACCGCGACCACTACCAGAACCTGTACTTCGGTCAGGGCCGCAACGTCGAGTCGGTCAAGACGTACTACCAGACGCAGTCGTCCGGCCGGTACAGCGTGGAGGGCACAGTCACCGACTGGGTCAAGGTCAAGTACAACGAGGCCCGGTACGGCCGCTCCGGCGACGACCCGACCGACGCCAACGGCGACGACCCGAACGTCTGCTCCAGCAACGTCTGCAACACCTCCTACGACCTGGTCCGGGACGCCGCCAACCAGTGGGTCGCCGATCAGGAGGCCCGCGGGCGCACCAAGGCCCAGATCGCGGCGGAGCTCAAGACCTTCGACCAGTGGGACCGGTACGACTTCGACGCCGACGGCAACTTCAACGAGCCGGACGGCTACCTCGACCACTTCCAGATCGTGCACGCCGGCGGCGACGAGGCCGACGGTGACCCGTACCAGGCCGAGGACGCCATCTGGAGCCACCGTGCGTTCGCGTACGGCGACGACGAGGGTGACCGCGGCCCGGCCGGCAACCTGCTGGGCGGCACGGAGATCGCCGACACCGGCCTGTGGATCGGCGACTACACGATGCAGCCGGAGAACGGCGGCCTCAGCGTCTTCGTCCACGAGTACGGCCACGACCTGGGCCTGCCCGACGACTACAACGTGCTGACCGGCGGCACCAACAACAACGAGTACTGGACGCTGATGGCGCAGAGCCGCCTCAACGCCAAGGGCGAGCCGCTGGGCACCCGCCCGGGTGACCTCGGCGCGTGGAACAAGCTCCAGCTCGGCTGGCTCGACTACGAGACGGTGGTGGCCAAGCAGAAGCGCACCCTGACCCTCGGGCCACAGGAGTACAACAGCAACAAGGCGCAGGCGGCCGTCGTGGTGCTGCCGAAGAAACGGGTGACCACCGAGTTCGGCGCGCCGTTCTCCGGCTCCCGGCAGTACTTCTCCGGCAACGCCGACGACCTGCGCAACTCGATGACCCGGCAGTTCGACCTGACCGGCGCGACCGATCCGGCCCTGTCGTTCAAGGCCCGCTACAACATCGAGGAAGGCTTCGACTACCTGTACGTCCGGGCGTCGCTCGACGGTCAGCGGTGGACGGCCCTCGACGGCACGGTCAACGGGCAGCCGTTCGGACGGGACGGGGCCAACCCGCCGCGACCGGCGATCGACGGCAGCACCGACAACCAGTGGGTGGACGTGAACGTGCCGCTGGACGCGTACGCGGGCCAGAACGTCTACCTGCAGCTCTACTACCGCACCGACGGCGGTTTCTCGGCCGGTGGCTTCTTCGCCGACAACATCCAGGTCACCGACGGTGGCACGGTGCTGTTCAGCGACGACGCCGAGGGCACCACGCCGTGGACGCTGAAGGGCTTCAGCACCGTGGGCACCAGCTCCACCGGCGACTACGACAACTACTACATCGCCGGGCACCGGACGTACGTCTCCTACGACCGCTATCTCAAGACCGGCCCGTACAACTTCGGCTTCCTCAACACGAAACCGGACTGGGTCGAGCACTACTCGTACCAGCAGGGGGTGCTGATCTCCTACTGGGACCGGTCGCAGGTCGACAACGACACCAACTGGCATCCGGGTCAGGGCCGCAACCTCTACATCGACGCCCACCCACGGCCGCAGTACCGGCTCGACGGCCTGCCGTGGAGCGCGCGCATCCAGGTCTACGACGCGCCGTTCGGGCTCCGCAAGGCCGATTCGTTCACGCTGCACATCAACGGCCAGCCGTCGTACCTGCGCGGGCAGGCGGCGCAGCCGCTGTTCGACGACACCAAGAAGTACTTCTACGAGGAACTGCCCAACCACGGGGTCAAGCTCCCCGCGGTGGGCGTGAAGATCCGCGTGCTGGAGGAGAACGGCACCTCAGCCAAGATCCGCATCTCGTGATCCGCTGACATGTCACACGGTGCCCGGGCGGGTCGCCCGGGCACCGTCGTGTCCGGACCGGTCAGCGGCTGATCAGCCTGAGCAGGACGGCGCCCTGGTCCGGGCCGTACTTGGCGGCGTACAGGTCCGACACGCGTTCCTGGGTCTGTGCGCCGGCCTCGGCCAGGGCGTACCGCTGCCGGCCGTCCCCGCACACGGACACCTCGTGGTCGGGGTGGAAGGCGTGCGGCAGGGCGACCGGGTTGACGTTGACCCAGTGTTCGCCGTCGTGAACGACGTACGGGAGCTCATGCTCGACGACCGCATCCGGGACGGTGAAGCGCAGGCACATCCGGTAGTGCTCGGTGATGGTCTGCAGGCCGGTGCCGTTCCACCGGTTGTCGAACGCCTCCAGCGCCAGACCGCCCAGGTCGCCGCGGACCCTGACCTCACGCTGGTAGTTCTCGCTCACCCGGCGGTCGCGGAACAGGCCGTAGGAGAGCCAGTCGTCGACCCGGTACATGGCGTGCGCGGGACCGGCGGAGCTGATCCTGACCCGGAACAGCTCGGCCGACCGGGGCGGCAGGTCGTGCACGATCGCGTCGAGCTGCTCGATGTTCTGGCGCATCAGGGCCACGGCGTCGGTCGGGCTCACCTGCCGGGCCCGCTCGGCGGCGTCCGGGCACGACGGATCGGTCAGCATGATCCGGAAGTGCACCCCACGTTCCAGAGCCGCGCGTACGGCGAGAGCGAACGTGCGCTCGAGCCGCGGCTCCAGCAGCCCGGTCCAGTACTTCCAGATGTCCACCTGGTCGGTGGACCGCTCGATGCGCCTGATCACCTCGCGGTAGTCGAGCCGGTTGCGCCACTTCACCGCGTTGCGGTTGAGCGAGAGCACCAGCGGCTGCAACACGAGCACGGCCAGCACCAGGTCGAGCATGTTCGACCCGATGCTGATCCGCAGCTCGGTGGCGAAGTTGTCGACGTGCCGGATCGGATAGAGCAGCAGAAATCCGGCGAGCAGCAGGAGCGCGCCGATCGCGGCGTACACGTAGGACAACCAGTGCCGGCTGCCCGGCAGTCGCGCCCGCCGCCAGAACCCGAACCGCTCCCCCATCGCCCCATCGTCGCAGCGCGCGTCGAATTGATCCAGACAAGCGTCGATTCCTTGCGCGCCGCACTAGCATTACTGGCCGTGCGCATCTTGAAGATCGTTGTTGTCCTCCTGCTGGTGGTGGCCGGGTCCGCCGGGTGCGGCCTGTTCGGCGACGACGCCGGGCCGTCACGGGACGAGCAGATCCAGAAGATCCTGGACGAGAACGCGTCCTTCACCGTGATCCTCAAGAACGAGGCGACCCCGGCGCAGCGTACGGAGGTCGAGACGGCGCTGCGGGCCCTTCCGGGCTTCACCGGCCTGACGTTCATCGACAAGCAGGCCGCGTACGAGAAGATGCACAAGATGTTCTCGGCCGATCCGTCCGACGTGGCGGGCATCAGCCCGGAGAACCTGCCGGAGAGCTTCGAGGTGCGGATGACCGACATCGCCGCGGTCCGCAAGCTCCGCGACGACGAGCGCCCGGTGAAGAGCCTGTCCGGCGTCGACCAGCTCGTCTTCACCTGCCTGACCGTGGCCGAGTGCAAGGACCAGTACTCCCCCAAGCCGACCGCGCCGCCGTCCTAGTCGCGGCGCCACCGGACCAGGACTCCGGCGACGACCAGCAGCGCACCGCCCGCGGTCAGGGCCACGAGCATCCCGGTCCGGCCGGCGACGAGGGCGATCGCGAGGCCGCAGACGATCTTTCCCGCGTACTCGGCCTGGGCGAGCAGCGAATGCACCGTGGCCCGGACCGCCCCGGCGGCCCGGGCGTTGACCCGGAGGGTGCCGAAGGTCCGGGTCAGCGGCAACGCACCCGCGGCCAGCAGTACGGCGGAACTGCCACTGAACGCGTCCGGGGCGAACGCCAGGCCGACGACGCCGACCGCCGCGACCCCGCAGGCCAGCACATAGGGGTGCGCACCGCCCAGTCCGGCCTGCCCGAAGCTCAGGGCGACAAACCCCGAGAGACACATCAGCACACCCAGCCCGGTGAACCAGAGAACCGGATCAACGGCCGGCGCGAGGGCGACCAGCCGCAACGGGTACAGCCGCCCGAAGGCGTCGGCCACGCCGCTGACCAGGAACGTCGCGGCGAACACGGCGATCAGGACCGGGCTGGTACGGACCAGCGCCGACCCGCGTACCAGGATCGACCGGGCCGCTGCCCACCGATTCGCCGGCGCCGGAACGAAGCGCCGCTCGGGAAAGGCGGCAACGTACAGGCCGAGGAGCGCCATGGCTGCGCCGGCGAGCACCATCGCCGTGGTCCGCCCGGTGAGCCAGGCCAGCCCGCCGAGGCCCGCCAGCCCGGCGACGGTCCCGGTGAGCTGGGCCTGCTCGGCCCGGATCAGCACCACCGGGACGCGTAACGGATCATCGAGCTCGTCGCTGATCCAGGCCACGTCCGCGCCGCTGGCGAAGGTCCACGACAGCCCCCACAGCATCTGCGTGGCCAGCAATGACAGGAAGTCGCCGACCAGTGCGGTGGCGAGCATGGCGGCCCCCATGAGCACGTGCGAGACCACCAGCGACCACTTACGGCTGAGAGTGTCGGCGACGACCCCGGCCGGCACCTCGAACACCAACGCCACCACGGCCTGACCGACACCGATGAACACCAGCTGGGACGGGCCGAGCCGCGCGTCGACGACGAGGTAGACGCTGGTCACCAGCCACCAGCCGCGGTGCAGCACGGCCCGGCACCACGTCCACCGCATGTAAACGGTGCCCAGGTCAGCGGTCACGGATCCCTCTCCACAGCGGATGACAGGCTGGAGGCCGAAGCCGGATTCGAACCGGCGTATCCCGTTTTGCCGACGGTCCCTGAGGGTGACTGGCCGGATTCGAACCGGCGACCTCCGGGGCCACGACCCGGCGCTCTGGACCAGCTGAGCTACAGCCACAACTTCGGCCTGTCCGGCCAGTGCCCGCACCAGGGATCGAACCTGGGACATCCGCCGTGTGAAGGCGGCGCTCTCCCGCTGAGCTATACGGGCGGGACGGCTCCGGCGGAAGGACTCGAACCTTCACCTGTACGCATTAACAGTGCGCTGCCCTGCCGATTGGGCGACGCCGGATCGTGCAGCGCGGAGAGCGAGGGATTCGAACCCTCGGCAGGGGCTGGTGCCCCTGCGGCGGATCAGCACTCCGCTGCCTTCAACCGGACTCGGCCAGCTCTCCAGGACCACCGACCCTCGGTGGCCTTCTTGCGTGGACCCGGCCGGAGTCGAACCGGCCACCTCCCGCTTGCGACACGGGCGCTCTACCAGATGAGCTACGAGCCCAGGGTTCCGAGCCAGCGGCGGGACTCGAACCCGCTACCTCCCGATTACGAAACGGGTGCACGACCTGTCGTGCTCCACTGGCCTGCCTTGCGTGCCCTCGGCGCGATTCGAACGCGCACTGGCGACGTCCTCAACGTCGGGCCTCTGCCGTTGGGCTACGAGGGCGTGAGCTGCGGGCGGAGGATTCGAACCTCCAACCTCCCGGTTCAGAGCCGGGTGTGCTGCCGGGTTGCACCAGCCCGCAGAGGGCCGGCGGGGTCGCGGCCCCGCCGGCCGGTCGCCGCGTCAGACAGCGCGCGACCCAGGGTGTTCCGGAGCGGCTACCGGGACTCGAACCCGGGACCTCGACGTTGGCAACGTCGCGCTCTACCACTGAGCTACAACCGCGTGGGGTGCCGGGAGGGGCGGCGGAGATCCGCGTTGGCCGGGTAGCTACTCCCTGCCGGCGAGCCACCGCGGGATGCGACCCGAGGTAGCCGGCGCGCGGGCTTCCGCCGTCCCTTGCCCGGCTCCGAGCGGCCCGCGGGCATCGAACCCGCTGCTCCGGTTTGGAAGACCGGCGTGTCCGCCGAGTTCACCAGGACCGCACAGAGATGGTGCCGTCGCCCGTCCGGGGGTCGAACCCGGTCCTGGAGGATCGAGAGTCCGGTGGTCTACCTCCCTCAGCCTCACGGGCGTTCCTTGTTTCTGTCATCCGCTGTGGAGTTGTCAAGCGCCGTTGCCGCCGGCCGGGGCCGGGGCGACCAAGCACGGGCGGCAGGAGTCGAACCCGCAACGCACGGTTTTGGAGGCCGTTGCTCTACCGATTGAGCTACACCCGTAGGGATACGAAAAAGCCGCCCGACCCGGCAGGGGTGGGCGGCGGCTGTGCCGAGGTGCGCTAGCCGCGCCGCCTGCCCGATTCGTGGTTGCCGTTGCTGCCTTCACTGACCGCACTGAGCCGCCCGGTCAGGGCGACGGCAGCCTCGCGGCACGGCGTGAGCCGGTGCGCGGTGTTCGAAGGCTGCCACAACATCTCGGTCTCCTGACCATCTCGGTGCGTCTCGGTGGTGATCCATACGGTAGGCCCGCCCCCGCCGGGCGGACAACCGATTAACCGGCCTCAGGTGTCGATCTTGTCGATGCCCGGGGTGACGGCCGCCGGCCGGTCACTCACCGTGGTCCGCGCGGCCGGGCGGTTGCTCCCCGTGGCCCGCAAGGCCGGCCGCTCGCTCACCGTGGCCAGCGCCGGCGGCGGCTTCCGGTCCACGTCCCCGGCGTCTCCCTCTTCGGCGATCGTGCGGTAGGTCAGCGACGCCGCCCGCTGCGCCGCGAGCACGGCAGCGAGCGGGTGCAGCACCAGCCGCACCCCCGACCCGGCCAGCTCCGCGCCGGGCAAGCGCCCGCGGCCACTCGCGGTCTCGGATCGGTTCACAGCCAGCGGTACGGCGGGAAGTGCAGCTCGCAATCGACCGAGATCGTCCGCCTCGGAGATGTCCTCCGGCAGGACCGCGTCCGCCCCC
>NZ_JBEZGQ010000213.1:0-10614 GCF_040650095.1 Actinoplanes sp. NPDC048791
GTCGGCGTCACGGCCACCGGCACTGCCGAGGTGGACAACGTCAGCGTGGGCCCGCTCGCCGAACCGGTCCGCCGGGCGGCCGCCGTGCCGGAACCCGGGCGGGCACTGACCGCGTACTCCGACGAGTTCACCGGCTCGGCGCTGAGCCCGGCCTGGACGTTCGTGCGGCCCGACCCGGCGGCGACCGTCAGCGGCGGCGCGCTGCGCTGGCCGGTGCAGAACGCCGACCTCACCGGCACCTCGAACAACGCGGGCGTGCTGCTGCGCGACGCGCCGGACGGCAGCTGGATCGCCGAGACGAAACTGACCCTGGACCTGGGCGAGGACTCGGTGCGCAACTACCAGCAGGCCGGGCTCATCGCGTACGCCGGGGACGACGAGTTCGCCCGGCTGTCCGCGGTGGCCATCTGGAACACCCGGCAGGTCGAGTTCGGCCACGAGATCCCGTACGCGGGCACCACCTCGTACGGCGGCACCATCGCCGGCACCCCCGGCCTGACCACCACCTGGCTGCGGCTGGCGCACCACGTCGACAAGGTCAACGGGGAGCACGAGTACCGGGCCGGGGTGAGCCGGGACGGCCGTACCTGGACCTGGGGCGGCGTGTGGACCCTGCCCGCGGACTCGCAGCCGCGGATCGGGCTGATCGCCCACGGCGGCGCCCAGCCGCCCGTCACCGCGTCCTTCGACTACCTGCGGTTCCGCCGGTGGTGAGACGCCTGATCAGCATCCTGTCCATCGGAATGCTCGCCGCCGGCTGCGGCAGCACGAAGGAGCCGACCGTGGCCCAGCCCACCTTCACCAACCCGGTGTACCTGGAGAACTTCCCGGATCCGGGCGCGATCCTGGCCGACGGCACCTGGTACGCCTACGGCACCAACAACACCAGCCAGAACGTGCCGGTCATGACCTCGCCGGACCTGGTCACCTGGACCCCGGCCGGGGACGCGCTGCCCGAGGTGGGTAAGTGGGCCGAGCGCGGCAACACGTGGGCGCCCGAGGTCGTCTCCGCGGACGGCGGTTACCTGCTCTACTACACGGCCCGGTCCACGGCGGCGAACCTGCAGTGCATCGGCGTCGCCCGGGCCGAGTCGCCGCTGGGCCCGTTCGTCGACGACGGGGCGAAGCCGCTGATCTGCCAGGCCGACGAGGGCGGCTCGATCGACGCGAGCCCGTACGCCGACGCCGACGGCGCTCTCTGGCTGCACTGGAAGAACGACGGCAACCACATCGGGGAGCCGACCCACCTCTACGGCAGCCGGCTGAGCCCGGACGGCCGGTCGCTGGTGGGTGAGCCGGTCCGGCTGCTGACCAACGACGCCGGCTGGGAGGATCACGTCATCGAGGCGCCGCAGCTGGTCCGCCACGACGACAAGCTGTTCCTGTTCTACTCGGCGAACGCCTTCGACAAGGACGTCTACGCCGTGGGTTACGCCGAGTGCGACAGCCCGCTCGGCCCGTGCCGCAAGGCCGCGGAGAACCCGATCCTGCGCACGACGCCGGCCGCGGCCGGTCCCGGGCACAGTTTCCTGGTCACCACGCCGGCCGGGGAAACCTGGCTGCTCTACCACGCGTGGCCGCCGGAGGCGATCGGCAGCGTCGCCCCGGGCCGCCAGCTCTGGCTGGACCGGGTCGACTGGGTGGACGGCCGCCCGGTCGTGCGCGGCCCGAACGCCGAGCCGCAGCGCTTGCCCAGGTGAAACGGCACCGGGCGGGCTTTCGGGCCCGCCCGGTGCACTGCTGTCAGTCCTTCGCGTCGTCGCCCTGGGTCGCGTTCTCGATGCCGTCGGAGAGGGCTCCGGTGAGGTCGTCGGACGGCACCGCGACCCGCTCGGCGTCGACCCGGTCGGCCGGGTCCCGCTCGGGCTCGGGCTGCGGCGCGGTGGCGTCCCCGGCGAAGCCGAACTCGTTCGGCTGATTCGGTTCGGATTGCGCAGTCATGACCGGATCCATACCCGCTGCGCGGCCGCTGACACCCCCGCGGGTCAGGGCAGGCGGGCAGCCCCCGGGCCAGGGACCGCCGACCATGTGGTCGGGGCGGTGAATTCGTGCTCCGCGTACGCGCGTTCGACCGCCGCCGTGGTCTCGTCCGCCCGGTCCGCGTCGATCAGGGCCAGCACACAGCCGCCGAAGCCGCCGCCGGTCATCCGGGCCCCGTACGCGCCCGCCGCCAGCGCCGCCTCGACCGCGACGTCGACCTGGGCCACCGTGATCTCGAAGTCGTCGCGCATCGAGGCGTGCGACGCCGTCATCAGCGGGCCGATCTCGCGGATCCGGCCGGACCGCAGCAGCTCCACCGTGTCGAGGACCCGCTGGTTCTCGGTGACGATGTGGCGTACCCGGCGGCGGGTCACGTCGTCGTCGAGCCGGGCCAGCGCCGCGTCGAGGCCGTCGAGAGTGACGTCACGCAGGGCGGGGACGCCGAGGATGCGGGCGGCCTCCTCGCAGGACTTGCGGCGGGCGCCGTACTCGCCGTCGACGTGCTGGTGCGGCGCGTTGCTGTTGATGATCAGGATGGCCCGGCCGTCGGCCGCCAGATCGAACGGGATCTGCTCGACCGCCAGCGACCGGCAGTCCAGGAACAGCGCCCGGCCCTCGGTGCAGCGGATCGAGGCCGACTGGTCCATGATCCCGGTCGGCGCGCCGACGTAGAGGTTCTCCGCACGCTGGGCCAGCGCCGGCCGCTCGGCCACCGGCAGATTCAGCCCGCCCAGCTCGACCAGGGCGGTCAGCGTGGCCGACTCCAGGGCGGCGGACGACGAGACCCCGGCGCCCACGGGCACGTCCGAGGCGAACGCGATCCGGGCCGGCGGCACGTCGAAGCCGGCCTCCTGCAGGGCCCACACGATGCCGGCCACATAACCGGCCCAGCCCTCGACGTCGCCGGGCTGCGTGGCGCCGAACGAGACCGAGCCCTCGGTGAAGGTCGAGCACACCGTCCAGTCCGTGCCCTCGGCCGGGGACGCCGCCGCGACCACGTGCTGCGGCAGGGCGAAGGGGAGCACGAAGCCGTCGTTGTAGTCGGTGTGCTCGCCGATGAGGTTGACCCGGCCGGGCGCCGCCCACAGTCCGGTGGGCTCGGCGCCGTAGGCGTCGCGGAAGGCCTGCGCCGCGGAGGATGCAACAGTCATGTCCATGATCAGATCACGCGACGTGGCTGCGGTAGAACGCCCAGGCGTCGCCGATCATGTCGGTCAGCGTGTCCTTCTCCGGCACCCAGCCGAGCTCGTCGCGGGCCCGCTGGGACGAGGCGACCAGGCTGGCCGGGTCGCCGTCGCGGCGCGGCGCCACCTCGACCGGCAGCTCGGCCCCGGTGACCTCGCGGGCCACCTCGGCGACCTGGCGGTTGGAGAAGCCGTTGCCGTTGCCCAGGTTGTAGATCTTGTGCTCGCCCGGGGTGGCCGCGTCCAGCGCGAGCAGGTGGGCTCGGGCCAGGTCCTCCACGTGGATGTAGTCGCGCACACAGGTGCCGTCGGCGGTCGGGTAGTCGTCGCCGAAGAGCTGGAGCTTCTCCCGCTTGCCCGCGGCCACCTGCAGGGCGATCGGGATCAGGTGGGTCTCCGGGTCGTGCCGCTCGCCGATGGCGGTGCCGTCGGGGCGGATCAGCGCACCGGCCACGTTGAAGTAGCGCAGCGAGACCGCGGCCAGCCGGTGCGCGAACGTCTCGGAGGTCAGCGCGAGATCGAAGGCCAGCTTGGTGGAGCCGTACGTGCTGGTCGGGGCCTTGACCGCGGACTCGGTGATGGGCAGCTCGGTGGGGTTGCCGTAGACCGCGGCGGTGGAGGAGAAGACGATGCGCGGCACCCCGGCGCTGCGTACGGCGTCCAGCAGGGCCAGCGAGCGGACCAGGTTGTGGTCCCAGTACAGCTCGGGCTTGACCATCGACTCGCCGGCGGCGATCAGGCCCGCGAAGTGCACCACCGCGTCGAAGCCGGCCTGCGGGGTCAGCACGCTGCCGGCCTCGGCGATGTCGGCCTGCACGAAGGTGGCGTCGGGCGCGACCGCCTCCCGGAAGCCGGTGCTGAGGTTGTCCAGGACGGTGACCTCGTGACCGGCGTCGAGCAGCAGCCGGCTGGTGACGCTGCCGATATATCCGGCCCCTCCCGTGACGAGCAGTTTCACGTCGTGACCTTTCGTAGCGGATGCTGGACGGACGCGCTGACTTCAGAATAGCTTTCCACCAAGAACGATCATAAGTCAACACGTTCAAACATCAGACTATCCGGTGCCGGGCGTTTGACGGAAAGCCCCGCGAAGCTGACACAATGGCGCTCATGTCCGACGCCGACCACCGTCCCCGGGTGCTCTCCGGCATCCAGCCGACCGCCGATTCCTTCCACCTCGGCAACTACCTCGGCGCGGTCCGCAACTGGGTGTCCATGCAGGAGACCGCCGACGCCTTCTACTGCGTCGTGGACCTGCACGCGATCACCATGGGGCACGACCCGGTGGCCCTGCGCAACCGCACCCGTCTGTCGGTCGCGCAGCTGCTCGCCCTGGGGCTGGACCCGGAGCGCTGCACCCTCTTCGTGCAGTCGCACGTCCCCGAGCACGCGCAGCTCGCCTGGGTGCTGAGCTGCATCACCGGCTTCGGCGAGGCCGGCCGGATGGTCCAGTTCAAGGACAAGTCGGCCAAGCAGGGCTCGGACACCACCAGCGTCGGGCTGTTCACCTACCCGATCCTGCAGGCCGCGGACATCCTGCTCTACCAGGCCGACGCCGTGCCGGTGGGCGAGGACCAGCGCCAGCACCTCGAGCTCACCCGCGACCTGGCCCAGCGGTTCAACACCCGGTTCGGCCCGACCTTCACCGTGCCGGCGGCGTACATCGTGCGCGACACCGCCAAGATCACCGACCTGCAGGACCCGACCTCGAAGATGTCGAAGTCCGCGTCGTCGCCCAACGGCATCCTCGAGCTACTCGAAGAGCCCGCCCGGTCGGCCAAGAAGATCAAGTCGGCGGTCACCGACACCGGCCGCGAGATCCTCTACGACGAGGAGAACAAGCCCGGCATCAGCAACCTGCTGACCATGTACGCGGCGCTGACCCAGCGGACCATAGACGAACTGCTCGAGGAGTACGACGGCCGCGGCTACGGCGACCTCAAGAAGGACCTCGCCGAGGTCTTCGTCGAGTTCGTCAAGCCGGTCCAGGAGCGCACCCGCACCTACCTGGAGGACCCGGGCTACCTCGACAAGGTCCTCGCGGTCGGCGCCGACAAGGCCCGGGCGGTCTCCGCGGTCACGCTGGCCAACGCCTACCAGCACCTCGGTTTCCTCAGCCCGGCGCGCGAGGTCTGACCCGCGTGGCCGAGGGCACGACGCGCATCGGCGTCGCGATCGACATCCCCGAGCCGTGGGGCTCGGAGCTGACCCGCCGCCGGGGCGCGGCGGGCGATCCGCAGGCGGCGTACACGCCGGCGCACGTCACCCTGCTCGGCCCGACCGAGATCCGCACCGAGGCGTTGCCCGACGTCGAGAAGCACCTCGAGGCGGTCGCCTCGGCCCAGCAGCCGTTCACCATCCACCTGCGCGGCACCGGCACGTTCCGGCCGGTCACCGAGGTGGTCTTCGTGACCCTCGCGGTCGGCATCAGCGAGTGCGAGCTGCTGGCCGCCGCGATCACCGCGTCCGAGGCGATCAACCGGGACACCCGGTTCCCGTACCACCCGCACGTCACGGTCGCCCAGGACGTGCCGGGCGACGCCCTCGACGCGGTCTTCGAGGATCTGGCCGGCTTCTCGGCGCGCTTCGACGTCGGCGGTTTCACGCTCTTCTCGCACGGTGGCGAGGGCCCCTGGCAGCGCCGGCGCGACTACCCGCTCGGCGGCCTGCGTTAACCAGCCCGGCCCGCCGGAGGACCCGCCCGGGCCTGCGCGGACAGACCCCGCCGCATTGGGTACGGTCGGCGGCGTGAACGCCATCGACCGGGCGTACGCCGCGGTCGAGTCCCGGATCATGGCCCTGCGGCACCGCTCGCGGTACTTCGACCACCTGTGCCGCGCGTTGCTGCGCTACGACGAGGTGCTGGGCGGCCGGCTCGCCGCGGCCATCGCCTACTACGGCTTCTTCGCGGTCTTCGCCCTGGCGCTGATCGGCTACTCGATCTTCGGCTTCCTGATCAAGAGCAACACCGCGCTGTTCCAGATCGTCCAGGACTTCCTCGGGGAGAACCTGCCGTTCCTGGACGTCGAGGCGATCCTGGCCAGCGGCAAGACCGTCGGCATCGTCGGCATCGTCGGCCTGGTGTTCACCGGCATCGGCTGGGTGGAGGCGATCCGCTCGTCGCAGCGGCTGATCTGGCGGCTCAACGAGCAGCCCGGCTACATCGGCGTCCGGCAGGCCGTCGACCTGCTCGTGATGATCGGGATCCTGCTGCTGCTCGGCATCTCCGTGTTCGCCGTGTACGGCCTGGAGTCGCTGCTGGAGTGGCTGGCCGGCGGACACGTGTCGTTCCTGCGCGCGGTGTTCAGCCTCATCCTCACGCTGGGCATCAACATGCTGCTGGCGGCGGCTCTGCTGGCCGCCGTACCGCGGCTGCGGATGACCGCGCGCCGGATGGCCCCGCCGGTGCTGCAGGTCGGCATCGGCATCACCCTGCTCAACACGGTGGGCCGCTCGCTGCTCGGCCTGGTCGAGCGCAACCCCGCGTACGGCCTGGTCGCCAGCGCGGTGGGCGTGCTGGTCTACCTGTACGTCTTCAACCAGTTGCTGCTGTTCGGCGCGGCCTGGGCGGCGACCAGCCCACACGGTCGCGTGGTGGACCTGTCAGCTGACGATAAAACTGCTCCGGTGGGGCAAAATACCTGGATTCGGCACGACCGCCCGGAATGATGAGCGGGTGGGGACCCTCGTGACGCTGCACCTGCCGCCTGACTCGCCGGTGGCGGACCTGCCCTGGATCATCACCATCGGCGCGCTGGACGACGAAGAGGAATGGGAGCCGCTGGTCTGCGGGCCGTACGAGCGGCCGCACGCCCTCGCGCTGGCCCAGGCCGTGGTGGCCGACGAGGACCTGATGGCGGTCGTGGAACCGCTGCTGCCGCTGGCCGACGCCGACGCGATCCGCGCCGAGATCGAGCTGGCCCGCTCCGGCCAGGACATCGACACCACCGCGACCGATCTGGACAGCGAGGGGCCGCTGCGCACGACGCCGGGCCGGCCGCCGTCCGAGGCCGAGGTCCGCGCCGGTTTCGCCCGCATCGCCGCGAAGCTCACCGCGGGCGGCTGACCGGGAGCCCGCCGGCCGGCCGGGCATACTCGTGTCGTGGTGCTCTCGCGACGGTGGTCGGCGTTCCTGGTCCTGGTCGGTGTCTGGACGTGGCTCATCTGGCCCCGGTTCGGTCTGGCGATCTACCGCGACGACCGGTCGTTCGCCGGCGGCAGCCCGACGTCGTTCCTCTGGGTGCACGCACTGCTGATCACCGCGTCGCTCGTGATCGGCACGACGGTCGGCGTGCTGGGCGTCCGGGCCTGGCGCGCGGCGGCCCCCGCGCCGCGACGCGCCGAAGAAAACGCGGCCGTGGGTCCGCTGCCGCCGAAAGATTAACGGCGGGTTACTCGGGCAACCGGGCATTTCCCGCCCCAGCCTTGCTAAAGCGGCGTTCAGGAGCCCGGCCGGTCGCGGCCAGATAACGGTGCGCCAACAGTCCGGTCCGATTTCCTGACGCCGCCGTGGCCTGCGGCTACGCTCCCGACCTGAGACGCACCGCGAAGTGCCGGTGCGCTGTGGAAGGAGGGCGTCTTGCGCCCAGTACGTGGGAAGCGAATCGTTGCGATTCTCGCGGCGGGTGGGCTCTCGCTCGCCGCCGCTGCCTGTGGCGACGCCCCGGACGAGACCCCGAGTGGGGGCGCGAGCAGCGCCGCCGCGGCATATAAGGCGTGCATGGTCACCGACACCGGTGGCATCGACGACCGCTCGTTCAACGCCTCGGCGTGGGCCGGCCTGCAGGCCGCCAAGGAGGCGCAGAGCAGCGTCGACCCGAAGTACGTGGCATCGACGGCCGAGGCCGACTACGAGCCCAACCTGCGGCAGTTCGTCACGCAGAAGTGCAACTTCATCCTCTCGGTCGGCGGCCTGATGGGCGGCGCCACCGAGAAGGTGGCCAAGGAGAACCCGACCCAGCAGTTCGGCATCGTGGACAGCAGCATCGCGGGCGCGACCAACGTCTTCCCGATGCAGTTCGCCACCGAGCAGGCGGCCTTCCTGGCCGGCTACGTCGCGGCCGGTTACTCCAAGACCGGCAAGGTGGCCACCTACGGCGGCCTGAAGATCCCGCCGGTCACCGTCTTCATGGACGGCTTCGCCGACGGCGTGGCGTACTACAACAAGCAGAAGAGCAAGAGCGTCCAGGTGCTCGGCTGGGACAAGGCGAAGCAGAACGGCACCTTCGCCGAGAACTTCGGTGACCAGAACAAGGGCAAGACCATCACCAACTCGCAGGTCTCGCAGGGCGCCGACGTCATCATGCCGGTGGCCGGCGGCACGGGCCTGGGCACCGCGGACGTCGCCAAGGCGTCCGGCGGCAAGGTGTCGGTCATCTGGGTCGACCAGGACGGCTGCAAGAGCGCCGAGCAGTACTGCGACGTCTTCCTGACCACGGTGGTCAAGAACATCACCGACGCGGTCGAGACGGCTGTCGCGGACGGCGCCTCCGGCAAGCCGCTCACGGCGACCCCGGGCTACCTGGGCACGCTGGAGAACAACGGTGTCTCCATCGCGCCGTACAACCAGTTCGACAGCAAGGTCGACGCCGGCCTCAAGTCCGAGGTCGAGAAGCTCAAGGCGGACATCATCGCGGGTACGGTCAAGGTCGAGTCGGCCAACGCCCCCAAGTGATCCGTTTCCCGGGTCACCGGGTCACGAGCTAGCAATCCGGCCGCCGCGCGGTCGTGGGGTCCACCCCCGCGGCCTGCGCGGCGGCTCTGCTCAGGCTGCTAACGTCCCCCCGTTGATCACCAGCCTCTCGTCTGCAGGAGATTCCGCTGAGACTCGAACTGCGCGGCATCACCAAGCGCTTCGGCGACCTGGTGGCCAACGACCACATCGACCTGACCGTCGAACCGGGCGAGGTGCACGCCCTGCTCGGTGAGAACGGCGCGGGCAAGTCCACCCTGATGAACCAGCTCTACGGGCTGCTCCAGCCCGACGAGGGCGAGGTGCTCGTCGACGGCGTGGCGCGGACCTTCCGCAGCCCCCGCGACGCCATCGCGGCCGGCATCGGCATGGTGCACCAGCACTTCATGCTCGTACCGGTCTTCACCGTGGCGGAGAACATCGCCCTCGGCGCGGAGAAGGCGCGGGCCGGCTTCCTGGACCGGCGCCGGGCCCGGCGCGAGGTGCTCGAGGTCTCCGAGCGCTACGGCTTGCCGGTCGACCCGGACGCCCTGGTGGAGAATCTGCCGGTCGGCGCCCAGCAGCGGGTCGAGATCGTCAAGGCGCTGACCCGCGACGTCGACCTGCTGATCCTCGACGAGCCGACCGCGGTGCTCACTCCGCAGGAGACCGGCGAGCTGCTGGCCGTCATGCGCAGCCTGGCCACCGCCGGCAAGTCCATCGTCTTCATCACCCACAAGCTCAAAGAGGTCAAGGAGATCGCCGACCGCATCACGGTGATTCGCCGCGGCCGCACGGTGGGAACCGCCTCCCCGGACACTCCCGAGGACGAGCTGGCCGCCCTGATGGTCGGCCGCGCGGTCAACCTGGAGGTCACCAAGGCCCCCGCCGAGCCCGGCCGGGAGGTCCTCAAGATTTCGGGCCTGATCGTCGACGACGACCGCGGCGTACGCGCGGTGGACGGCGTCGACCTGGTCGTGCGGGCCGGTGAGGTGCTCGGCATCGCGGGCGTGCAGGGCAACGGCCAGACCGAGCTGGTGGAGGCCGTGATGGGCCTGCGCGAGCCGCGGGCCGGGACCATCCAGGTCGACAACGAGGACCTGACCGGCATGACCACCAAGCAGATCCTGCGCTCCGGCGTCGGCTACGTGCCCGAGGACCGCAGTCTCGACGGCGTGGTCAAGGAGTTCACCGTCGCCGAGAACCTGGTGCTCGACCAGTACGACCGGGCGCCGTACGGCAACGCCTTCCGGCTCAACCCGGCGGCGGTCGCCGCGGCGGCCCGCGAGCGGGTGGAGCAGTTCGACATCCGTACGTCCTCGCCGGACGCGGCGGTCAGCACGCTCTCCGGCGGCAACCAGCAGAAGGTCGTGGTGGCCCGGGAGCTGTCCCGGCCGCTGCGGCTGTTCATCGCCTCGCAGCCGACCCGCGGCGTGGACGTCGGCTCGATCGAGTTCATCCACGGCCGCGTCGTGCACGAGCGGGACGTCGGCACCGCCGTACTGGTGGTCTCCAGCGAGCTGGACGAGGTCGCGGCGCTGGCCGACCGGATCGCCGTCATGTACAGGGGGCGGATCCTGGCGATCGTCTCGCCGGACACGCCCCGCGAGGAGATCGGCCTGCTGATGGCCGGCATCACGGACCCCTCGGCCGCGGCGCCGGCCGAGCCGGTCACCGAGCCGGGCACCGGACCGGCCGCGGACGGCGACGGGGCCGCTGAGAAGGGGACCACGTGACCAGCGACGACCCGGGCGGCGCACCGCGGAAGCCGGGCGACGA
>NZ_JBEZGQ010000214.1:0-10603 GCF_040650095.1 Actinoplanes sp. NPDC048791
GCCCGTTGCGGGTAGCGCGACGGGTCCTGGGCGGCGCGGTAGAGCGTCTCCTTGAGCAGGCTCTCGGCGGCCGCCTCGTCGCCGCCGGTCAGCCGCAGCACGTACGTCTCCAGCGCCTCCCGGTGCGGTTCCACCAGGGTGTCGAACGCCGAGCCGGCGCGCTGCTGCGCGGTGCGGGCGGCGGCGCTGCCCGGCGTCGGGACGAACAGGTCCGCGTGCAGCGGAGGATTACGAGGCCGGTCGGCCGCGTGGCGGCCCATGGGTGCCCCTCTCTGATGCGGTGAGCCTCCATGCTGGGCCGCCGGGCCGCCCGCGGACACGGGAGAAGTACCCACGATCAGGTATTCGGGTACGGGTCGGGTAGTTCCCCCGTGTCCGCGCGCCGGGCCGAGGGGAACTGTTGGTCGCTGGAGGACCGACATGTTGTGCGTGCACGTGCCGCCCTGTCCCGGGGCGACCCAGACCGACCACGAGGCCGCGCGGGTGGTCGCCACCCATCCTGAGCAGGGGTGGAGCCTGCTCTGCAACGGTGTGGTGACCTTCGACGACAACGGCGAGCTGCTCCCCGACGGCCGCGTCACCGCGCCGCGGGTGTGCGCCGGGCTCGCCCTCGCGGCGCGACCCGAGGTGTCCGTGGGCATCCACGCGACGGCAACCGGAGGTCACACCCACTAACGTGCTCCTATGAGCACCGCCACGACCGCGCGTGGTTCCCCCGGCAACCTGCCCGCCGAGGTGACCAGTTTCGTCGGCCGGCGGCACGAGCTGACCGGGGTCCGGCGGATGCTGGCCACCAGCCGGCTGGTGACCCTGACGGGGGCCGGCGGCGTCGGCAAGACGCGGCTGGCCCAGCGCATCGGGCTGGACATGCGGCGGGCCTTCGCCGACGGCGTGTGGCTGGTCGAGCTGGCCGAGCTGCGCGATCCGGACCTGGTCGCGGTGACGGTGGCCGAGGCCCTCGGGGTACGCGAGGAGTCGGTCAGCCCCGGCGCGCCCGGACTGGTCACGTTCCTCGCCGACCAGCAGGCGCTGCTGATCCTGGACAACTGTGAGCACCTGGTCGGCGCCTGCGCGGATCTCGCCGAGACCCTGCTGCGCAGCTGCCCGGGGCTGCGCATCCTGGTGACCAGCCGGCAGGCGTTGCGGATCGCCGGCGAGGCCACGCTGACCGTGCACCCGCTCTCGGTGCCCGACGCGGACGAGGACTGCACCCCGGCCGACCTGTCCCGCTACGAGTCGGCCAGCCTGCTGGTGGAACGGGCGACCGCGGTGCTGCCCGGCTTCGCCGTCACGGACGCGAACTGCGCCACCATCAGCTCGCTGTGCCAGGCGCTGGAGGGCATGCCGCTGGCGATCGAGCTGGCTGTGGCCCGGCTGCGGGTGCTGACGCTGGACGAGATCCTGGACCGTCTGACGGACAGATACCGGCTGCTCACCGCCGGTGCCCGCAACGCGCCGGCCCGCCAGCAGACGCTGCGCGCCCTGATCGACTGGAGCTGGGACCTCTGCTCCGAGCCGGAGCAATTGCTCTGGTCGCGGCTGTCGGTCTTCTCCGGCGGCCTGGAGCTCGACGCCGCCGAATACGTCGGCGCGGACGAAAAACTGCCGGCCGACGGCATCCTGGACGTGGTCGCGTCGCTGGTGGAGAAGTCGATCATCGTGCGCACCGGGGACGGTCCGCGGGCCCGCTACAAGATGCTCGAGGTGATCCGCGAGTACGGCGTCGCCCGGCTCGCCGCCGCCGGTGAGCAGGCGGAGGTCGCGCGGCGGCACTGCGACTGGTTCGCCCGGCTGGCCGCGTACGGCGACACCCACTGGGTGAGCCCCGACCAGGCCGGGCTGATGCTGCGGTTGCGCCACGAGCAGGCCAACCTGCGCGTCGCCCTGGAGTACGCGGTCACCTCGGCAGCGCCCGAGACCGCCCTGCGCTTCGCCGCCGACCTGCAGAACCACTGGTTCGTCCGCGGCCTGCTCTCCGAGGGCCGGCACTGGCTGGACCGCGCACTGGCCATGCCGGCGCCGCAGCACTGGACCCGGGTCAAGGCGTTGCGGGTAGCCGGGTGGATCGCCTGCGTGCAGAGCGACCCGTCGCGGGCCCAGGCGCTGTTGTCCGACGCCCGGTCGCTGGCCATGACCCTGCCGCCGTCGCCGGAGCTGGCGTTCATCCCGCTGATCGAGGGCAACATCGCCATGTTCGGCGGCGACCACGCCAAGGCGCTGCCGCTGTTCGAGCAGGCCCTGACCCGGTTCCGGGAGCTGGGCTCGCTCAGCGGCGAGATGTGGACGCTGGCGGTGCTGGGACTGGCCCGTGGGCTGGCCGACGACGACCCGACCGACGGCTATCCGGACCTGCTGGCGTGCCGGGACCTGGCGGCGGCCAACGGTGAGGTGTGGTGGCGCTCCTTCGCGATGTGGGCGCTCAGTGTGCTGCGCTGGCTGGCCGGTGACCTGGCGGGCGCGGCCGAGGCGGCCAAGGAGAGCCTCGAGGTCGGCAAGCTGGTCGAGGACGAGCAGTTCAGCGTGGGCCTGTCACTGGAGAGCCTGGGCTGGGTGTGCGCCACCGAACGGCGCGACCAGCGCGCGGCCGAGCTGCTGGGCGCGGCCGAGCGGGTGTGGCAGGCGATGCACGCCTCGCTGGCGTCGTTCCACGGTCTGCAGGACCACCACGACGAGGCGGTCGCCACGATCCGGGCGCGGCTCGGCGACCGGGCGTTCGACGCGGCGTTCCGGCGCGGGAGCGAGCTGAGCACGGCCGAGGCGCTGACCATGGCGCTGGAACGCTCGGCTCCTCCCGGAGTCCCGGCGCCGCGTACGGCAGCGGCCGAGCCGGCTCCCACCGCGGACGCCCGGCTGGCCGAGCTGGGCCTGACCCGGCGCGAACGCGAGGTGATCACGCTGATCGCCCAGGGGCTGACCAACCGGGAGATCGCGGCGCGACTGGTGGTGGCCCAGCGCACGGCGGAGGGCCACGTGGAGAACATCCTGAGCAAGCTGGGCTTCACGTCCCGCGCGCAGGTGGCGGGCTGGCTGGCAACGCAACGCGATACCTGACAGAAGGTGTCAGCTACCTGGGGCAGGATCGGTACGTCGGCGACGATCAGCGCCGCCCGTACCCGAAAGGCTCCTGCCATGCCCGGTTTCGCCTCCCTCGCCATGATCAATCTTGACGCCGCGGATCCTCCCGGCCTGGCGACGTTCTACTCGCAGGTGCTGGGCTGGGACGTCCTGCACAGCGAGGCCGAGTACGCCATGATCGGCGACGGCTCCACCAGCATCGGCTTCGGCCGGCTGCCCGGCTACTCGGCGCCCGGCTGGCCCCAGGAGACCGCCCCGAAGCGCTTCCACCTGGACTTCTACGTCGACGACCTGGACAAGGCGGAGGAGCAGGCGCTGGCCCTGGGCGCCACCAAGCCGGCCGAGCAGCCGACCCCGGACCGCTGGCGGGTGCTGCTCGACCCGGGCGGCCACCCGTTCGACATCTGCCTGCGTTCCTGACCGGTCAATCTGGCCCGCTGCGGCCGGACGTGTCGCTCGCGGCCTGAGATCATCGGGCGATGCTCGCCGACCTCATCGCCGCCCTGTCCCCGCACGACGATCTCGCCGCAGCGCACCGGGCCGACGCGCTGGCCTGGCTGGCCGGCACGGACGACGTGTACCGCCGGGTCAAGCCGGCAACGCCGCCGAAGCACCTGGTGGCCTACGTGGTGCCGACCGACCCGGCCACCGGGGACGTACTGCTGGTGGACCACCGCAACGCGATGCTGTGGCTGCCGCCGGGCGGCCACGTGGAGCCGGGTGAGCACCCGGCGCTGACAGCCGCCCGCGAATTGGAGGAGGAGCTCGGCTGCACCGGCGTGGCGGCCGAGCCGGTCTTCCTGACCGTGACCGAGACGGTCGGTCTGGACGCCGGGCACACGGACGTGAGCCTGTGGTTCCCGGCCGCGGTGGGCCGTGACGAGCCACTGCGGGTGGACGAGCGGGAGTTCGCCGGGGTGCGGTGGTGGGCCCGGGCGGAGCTGGCGGCGGCCGACCCGGCTCGTTTCGAGCCGCATCTCGGCCGCTACCTCGCCGCCCGGGACCGGACCTGACCTCACTCAGGCGAAGTACACAGCGCCGTCGGCACCGGTCCAGCCGGAACCGATCTGCACCGGTTCACCCCAGCGGACGGTCAGGTCACCGTTGATGCCGTTGTTGTAGTAGGCGAACAATTTACCGTCGTCTTTCCGCATCACCTCAGCGAAACCGTCACCCGAGATGTCCGCGAAGTAGACCGCACTGTCAGCACCGGTCCACCCCACACCGATCTGCACCGGATCACCCCAACGCACGGTCAGGTCACCGTTGATGCCGTTGTTGTAATAGGCGAACAACTTGCCGTCCGACTTGCGGATCACCTCCGCGTAACCGTCACCCGAGATGTCCGCGAAATACACCCCGCCATCGGCACCGGTCCATCCCGCACCGATCTGCACCGGATCACCCCAACGGACCGTCAGATCTCCATTGATGCCGTTGTTGTAGTACGCGAACAGCTTGCCGCCGTCCTTGCGGATCACCTCGGCGAAACCGTCACCGGAGATGTCGGCGAAGTAGACCGCACTGTCGGCACCGGTCCACCCCGAACCGATCTGCACCGGATCACCCCAACGGACCGTCAGGTCACCGTTGATGCCGTTGTTGTAGTACGCGAACAGCTTGCCGTCGGACTTGCGGATCACCTCGGCGAAGCCGTCCCCGGAGAGGTCGGCGAAGTACACCCCGCCGTCGGCACCGGTCCACCCCGAACCGATCTGCACCGGATCACCCCAGCGGACCGTCAGGTCACCGTTGATGCCGTTGTTGTAGCGCGCCCGCAGCAAACCGCTGTCCTTGCTGATCACCTCCGCATGCCGGTCGCCCGACAGCGAGTCGCCGCGGGTCCGCCACAGGGCCGCGGCGATGCGCGCGCCGTCGGCCGCTTCCGGCTGGTACCGGGCCGGGTACGCGGACACCTGTACGCGCTGACAGACGTCGCCGACGACTGCGTTCTGCCAGCTCCCGTTGGGGTAGAGCGACAGCATCTTGCCGAGGAACGCGTTGGTCGCCCAGGTCGGGTTGAGCCGCTGGGCGCGGGTGCCCCAGGAGGCCCGCTGCTGGAACAGGCCGAGACTGTCGTGGTCGACCTCCTGCGAGATGTTCTCGATGGCCGACTCGGGGATCGTCGTGGTGACCGCGATCGTGGCGGCGTGCAGGGGCAGGTTGCGGGCCCGTACGGCCTCGACCACCATGCGGGCGCAGGAGATCTTGTATCCCGTCAGCTTGTTGCGGAGCTGCCCGGTGAGCTGCGGGTTGAGTTGCCGGGCCAGATCGTTGTCGCGGCCGGTGACGCCGGCGGGGTCGCACGCCACGGTGGTCCAGGCGAGTGCCGGTGTCGCGGTGACCGCGACAACGCCGGTGGCGATCAGCAGGGTCGCGGCCAGCCCGGACAGGCGTCGGGTGAAGGTTTTCATCGAAGGTTCCCCCGCTCAGGCGACGTAGATGGCGGTGTCGGCCATGGTCCAGCCGGCGCCCACGACCGTCGGGTTGCTCCACGTGACCTTCAGGTCCGCCGTGATGCCGTTGTTGTAGCGGGCGATCAGCTCACCGTCCTGCTTGGTGATGCGGTCGGCGCGACCGTCGCCGTTCAGGTCGGCGAAGTAGACGGAGGTGTCCGCCACGGTCAGGCCCGACTCGACCTCGATCGGGTCGCCCCAGCGGACGGTCAGGTCACCGTTGATGCCGTTGTTGTAGTAGACGAACAGCTTGCCGTTGTCCTTGCGGATCACCTCTGCGTAACCGTCGCCGGAGATGTCGGCGAACTGGACGGCGTTGTCGGCTCCGGTCCAGCCGGCGCCGATCCGGACGGGGCCACCCCAGATCACCGCTCCGTTGCCGTGGACACCGTTGTTGTAGTACGCGAACAGGGCACCGTCGGCGTCCTTGCGGATCGCCTCGGCGTAACCGTCACCCGAGAGGTCGGCGAAGTACACCGAGTCGTCGGCCATCGTCCAGCCGACGCCGATCTGCTTCGATGCGGTCCAGCGGACCCCGAGGGAACTGGTGATGCCGTGGTTGTAATAGGCCTGAAGCGCCCCGGACGGGTCCTTGCGGATGGCGTCGGTCTGGCCGTTGCCGTCCAGGTCGGCGAGATAGAGAGCGTTGTCCGAGCCGGTCCAGCCATTGCCGACCTTGACCGCGCCACCCCAGGCGACGGCTCCCCCGCCGTCGACCCCGTTGTTGTAGTACGCGTACAGGTCGCCCGCGGCGTCCTTGCGGACCAGCTCCGCGTGGCCGTCGGCGGAGAGCGAGTCGCGCCGGGCGGCGGCCAGATTGGTACGCCGGATCGGCGTGTACGACATCAGGTCGTCCGCCTTGTTGAAGCCGAGGCTGCCGACGTTGTTGGGCCCCCACGGATTCTGCACGGTCTCGCCGTCGTCGTTGAACGAGTACACGTACGCGCCCTGGCCGTGGTCGCCGGAACTCTTCCAGTGGGAGAACAGTTCCATGTGCCCGTTGCGCACGATCGCGTCACCCGGGGCGAGCTGGTCCCGGCTGGCCAGCCTGGTCCAGTACGGCGACGAACCCTGGAAGTCGCCGGTGACATAGCTCTGGCCCAGGTGCCAGGCCATCGACACCAGGCCCGAGCAGTCACGCCGGTAGGTCTTGTCCGCCCAGGCGTCGCGGAACCAGGTGCCGGTCTGGGTGTAGGTGATCCCGGCATCCACCCAGAACTGGGCCCGGGCCAGCACCTCGGACCGGCCGACGGGTCCATTGACGACGGACGCGTGCGCGGCCTCGGGGGTGGCGACGACGGCTGAGGTCACGCCGAAGCCGATGCCGGCGGCGGCCATGGCGAGCACGCTCGAAACGGTGGCGAGAAGGGACCTGGAGGATGAACGAAGGGGCATGGCTGTATCCCTGCTTTCAATTGATCGACTGTCGAATGTGGAAGGGAATTGACACCGGTCGCTACTGGCGACCGTGCGGAGGCGCGCTTAAGGTGGCTTGAGGCAGCAAGCAACCGTGTGAGGAGCCAGTCGGCGGCCTCACTCACATACGGGGTGTGCAGTGCTCGTCTCTTCGGGGTTCCCCTTTCCCGGCTTCCGGCCGGGCGTCTCGGCTGGCAGGACCATCGCGCACCGGACGGGAACGAACCTTGACCGATCCTTGACCGCCCCTGATCCCGCGCCGGCATGATCGAGTTCCGGCTGCTGGGCGAGGTCCAGATGTGGGTGTCCGGGCAACCGGTCGCGCTGGGCCCGCTCAAGCAGCGGACCGTCCTGGCCGCACTGCTGATCGACGCGGGCACGTCGGTGCCGACGGACACGCTCATCGACCGGGTGTGGGACGAGGCCCCGCCGGCGGAGGCGCGGAACGTCCTCTACACGTACATGGCCCGGCTGCGCCGGGTCCTGCTCGCGGCGTCTTCCGACGCGCCGTCGCTGCTGCGCAAGCCCGGCGGATACCTGTTCGACGTCGACCCCGTGCTCATCGACCTGCATTTGTTGCGTCGTCTCACCACCCAGGCCCGCGAGCACCCGGAGGGCGGTCCGGCCCGGTTGTCGCTGTTACGGCGGGCCGTCGACCTGTGGCACGGTGAGCCCCTGGCCGGGCTGAGCGGTGAGTGGGTGGCCCGGATCCGCGAAGGCACCCGTCAGCAGATCCACGGCCTGCTGGCCGACTGGTCCGACGCGGAGATCAGTGCCGGGCGGTACGCCACAGTGGTCGACCGGTTGTCCCCTGTCGTCGACAGTCACCCGCTGGCCGAGCCGCTCATCCTGCACCTGATGCGGGCGTTGTATCTCGACGGCCGCCGGACCGGAGCCCTGGAGCGGTACGGCCGTACCCGTCAGCATCTGGCCGACGAGCTGGGCATCGACCCTTCCGCCGAACTGCAGGAGCTGCACCAGCGGATTCTGCGGGGCACGCCGGAACGGCCGGTGCCGCCCGCCCCCGGTGCGGTCACGCCGCTGACCGTGTCACCCGAGCCGATCGAGGCCGCGGCGCCGGCCGAGCCCATCGTCGACCCGCCGTCCGCCGGCTCCGACGAGGGGGTTCCGGGCCGGCAGCTCCCGGTCGGCCTCGACGACTTCACCGGCTGCGAACCGGAGATCGCACAGGTGCTCACCACCCTGGGCAGCCGATCCGGCGAGGACCGCCAGGTCGTCGTGGTCACCGGCCCCGGCGGCATCGGCAAGACGTCCTTCACCGTCCACCTGGCCAACCTGCTGGCCCCGCACTATCCGGACGGTCAGATCCTGGTCGGCTCCGCGGGCCGCGAGGGCCAGACCGGCGAGCTGGTCGATCGCGTCCTGCGGGCCCTCGGCGTGCAGGACGCCCACCGCCTCGGCACGATCGAGGACAAGGTGGCCCGGTACAGAGCGACCATCCGCGGCCGGCGCCTGCTGATCATCATCGACAACGCCGCCGGCGCCGGCGAGATCAGGCCGCTGGTGCCCGGCGCGCCCGGAACGGCACTCATCGTGTCCAGCCGCGCCCGGCTCACCACCATCCCCCGGGCCGAGCACGTCGAGCTGCGCCTGTTCTCCCGGGACGAGTCGCTGACGTTGCTGCGCCGCATCATCGGCCGGGAGCGGGTCGACCGCGAACCGGAGGCGGCTGCCGCTCTGGCCGCCCTGTGCGCCGGTCTGCCGCTGGCCCTGCGGATCGTGGCGGCCCGGCTGGCGGCGCGTCCACACTGGCGGATCACCCGGCTGCTCGACCGCATGCGCGACGAGCGGCGCCGGCTCGACGAGATGGCGGTCGACGGCCTGGCCGTGCGGATCAGCGTCGGGGTGAGCTACGAGGGCCTGCCGCCGGCCGTACGAAAGGCGTTCCGGCTGCTCGGTTTCCTCGGCTGTGCCACGTTCGCCGAGTGGATGGCCGCGGCCCTGTTCGGCGAATCGGTCGGCGACGCCGGGGATCTGCTGGAGCAGTTGTTCGACGCCCGGCTCGTGGAGATCGACGACAGCCCGGCCGACTCGGTCGTGCGCTACCGGATGCACGAGCTGGTGCGCCTGTACGCCCGCGAACGCGCCCTCGAGGAGGACGGCGAAGCCGAACTCACCGAGGCCGTACGACGGACGGTCGCCGCCGCCACCGAGATCGTCGACCGGCTGGGCGAGTCGCTGCCGTACGCGGTGGCCCGGTCCTACCAGGGCATCAGCCCGGTGGCCGGCGTGCACCCGACGGTCCTGCAGACCGACTGCAGTGGCCCCGACTGGCTGGCCACCGAGGCCGACGCGCTGGTGGCCACCGTGGTGCGGGCCGCCGGGGCGGGCCTCGTCGAGGAGGCCTGCGTGCTCGCCGACGCCCTGGTCTATTCGTCGTTCGCGCTCAGCAACGACTTCAGCCGGTGGAACCGAGCGCATGCCGCCGCGCACGCCGCCGCGCGGGCCAGCGGCAACCGCGTCGCCGAGGCGGTGATGGCCTGCGGGGTCGGCCTGCTGAGATACAAGGAGGACCGGTTCACCGACGCGGAGCGGCACTTCACGGCGGCCATCGAGCTCTTCGGCGACGTCGGCCACGAGCACGGCCGGGCCGCCGCTGTCAGTGGTCTGGGCACTGTGCTGCGGGAGGTGGGCCGGCACCAGGAGGCGGTGCCGATGCTCGAACGCGCCCTGCCGGTCCTGGAACGCGTCGGTGACCGCGCCGGCGCCGCCCACGCCGCCTACGGTCTCGGGCACGCCCACCGCGAGCTCGGCCACGACGACCAGGCGATGCGATACCTGGAACGGGCGCGCAACCTGTACCGCTCGGCCGGGCACTGGCGTGGTGAGGCGATCGCCGTCCGCGGCATCGGGCTGGTCCACCGGGCCCGCGGTGACCTGGACGCCGCGGAGGTGTGGTTCGTCCAGGCGCACGACATGGTGCTGCGCCGCGGTGACCGGCTGCTGGCCTGTTACACGACGCAGAGCCTGGCCAAGCTGTGGATCCGCCAGGGCCGGCCCGAGCAGGCCGCCGAGCCGCTCGCCCGCAGCCTGCAGCTCTGCGTCGACGCGCAGGACCGCTTCGGTGCCGCGCTGCTGCGCCGCACGCTCGGCGAGATGCACCTGGCCGCCGGACGGCCGGACGACGCGCTGCGCGACCTGTTCCTGGCCTTCGCGGTGTGGACGGAGCTGGGGCACGAGCTCGGCCGGGCCCGTACCCTGCGCGATATCGGTGCGGCGCACGTTCTGGGCGGTGACTGCGGGTCGGCCCACCAGGCGTGGCAGTCGGCGTACACCACCTTCAGCCGGCTCGGCCTGCGCGAGGCCGGCGAGTTGAACTGGTGGATCCGCAGGTGGGGCTGTTACTGCGACCACGTCTGGCTCACCGGGGACGATGCCGAGCGCACCCTGCCCTCGCGTCCGTGACAGTCCTGCAAGAAACGTTCCAGGTTCCTGTAGGTGCCGGTTCGTAGCGTGACCGCGCCGCACCGCACCCGAACGGAGACCTCGATGAGACTTGCGAAGCTGTCCCTGGTCACGACCACGCTCTGCCTCACCGCCGCCGCGGCGGCTTGTTCGAGCGACGCCGCCACCCCGGGCGGCGCCCCGGCGCCGATGTCCACGACTCCGGTGCCGGCGCCTTCGCTGATGCCGCC
>NZ_JBEZGQ010000215.1:0-10534 GCF_040650095.1 Actinoplanes sp. NPDC048791
CGGCGGCCTCGCCGCGCTGGCCAGTGACCCCGCGACAGTCGCCACCGCCCGGGAACGGCTCGCTGAGCTGCGCATCGATCCCGCCGCCGTGGCCGGTGCGGACACCGCACAGACCCGGCCCGAGGTCGTCGGCGGCGTGGTCAACCTGATCGTCGACGGCGCCCGGACCGACCTGCTGATTGTCGACACCGGACTGTTCCTCGTGCCCGGTCTGCCCCGTTCGCAGAACGGCTCGGCCAAGCGCCGGCTCGCCCGGTTCGCGGCCGCCGACGTGCCGCAGCGCGACGAGACCGCGCCGGGCAGCCGGTTCGTGCCGTTCGCCGAGGTGGCCGGCGCGACCCGGACTCGGCGCCGGAGCTGGGATCTGAGCCTGCGGGACGGCGGGACGCTCAGCGTGCGCACGGCGCTGGACTCCGACGAGCTGCCGGGTGGCTGGGCCGCGCTCGACGACGCCGTAGCGTTCCTGTCCCGTACCAGATAGTTGCCGGGCCGGCTGAACTGTTGATCGTCGGCTTCCGTGGTGAAGATAGAGACGTCATTCCGACGGGATGAGTCACGAACTTGTCACCAGGGGTCATCATGGGTGCCATGTTCGTTCGCTTACCCTTCGCCGAATTGGGTAGATGAAGGCCACTCGAAGCGGCGATGATCGTCACTGACAGGGGGGAGGGGCGCTATGGAACGGGGACCGATGGCGCTCTTCGGGGCCATCGTCGCGATCGGCCTCGGACCGGCAATGTGGCTCGGCGTGCAGTTCGGTCAGGTGACGTTGTCGCCTGAGCGTCCGCCCGCCGTGACATCCGTGCAGAACAACGTGGAGGCGCCCCGCGGCGGTTCCGGTGCGGGCGACGCACCGACCGAGGCCGAGGCGATCCGTACCGAACCGAAGTCGAACACCCAACCGCTCACCCGGACCAAGAACGCCCGCCCGGCCACGACGAAGTCGCCGTCGCCGTCGCCGTCCGATTCGGAGAAGCCGCCGACGTCACCGACCGACCCGGCCTCCTCAGAGACGCCGGATCCCGGTGGCAACGAGACGACCCCGCCGACGGAGTCGACGACCCCGCCGGACGATCCGCCGCCGGACGACGAGGACCCGGACGTGCCGCCACAGCCGCCGACCGACCCGAAGACCGAGCAGACCGCGAGCGACGTCTCACTCGTCTGACGACTGATCCACCCGGAGCCCGGGCCCGAGCGGCCCGGGCTCCGCGCTGTCCGAAGAAGAAGAGGATGGCGTGGCGGTGGACAGATACGTGCGGCTCAGACCGCGGGCCGTCTCCGCGAAGCATTCCCGCAGCTCCGGCGGATCCAGCACCTCCGCCTCCGCCCCCAGCTTCAACAACTCGATATGCCCGTGCCGCACCGATTCGATGGGCACTGTCGTGGTCAGCCACCCGTCGTCCCCGGCCGGCCCCGCGCAGGCCCGGGCCGTCCGCGCCATCTCCGGCGGGAAGACGTACGCCATCCGGTTGAGGGCCTCGGTCGTCATCCGTACGGTCGCCTGCGCCCGGTAGACCCCGCGCTCGTACTGCTCGGTCCACTCCTGCCAGAACCGGGCCAGATCAAAGTCAGCCGGTCGGTGGGCCGGCTCGTCGAGCAGTTCGGCGTCGAGGATGTTCACCACCCGGTACGCCGTGACCCGCTCCTTGAACCCGGCCACCAGATACCAGCGTCCCGCCTTCAGCACCACGCCCAGCGGAGACAGCGTCCGGGTCACCTCGCGCGGCGCCTTCCAGCGCCGGTAGCGGACCTCGATCATGCGGGCCCGCCACACCGCGTCCGCCACCGTGGCCAGGTGCGGGGTCGGCTCGTCGGCGCGGAACCAGCCCGGCGCGTCCAGGTGGAAGCGTTCGCGTACCCGGTCCGCCCGGTCGGCCAGCTCACCCGGCAGCGACGCCCGCAGCTTGAGTTCCGCGGCCGCCAGCACCGAGCCGAGGCCCAGTTCCGCAGCCGGGCCCGGCATCCCGGCCAGGAAGAGCGTGCCGGCCTCGTCGCCGGTGAGGCCGGTCAGCCGGGTGCGGTAGCCGTCGAGCAGCTGGTAGCCGCCGGCCGGACCGCGGTCGGCGTAGACCGGCACGCCGGACGCGCCGAGCGACTCGACGTCGCGGTAGACCGTCCGGACCGAGACCTCGAGCTCGGCGGCGAGTTCGTGGGCGGTCATCCGCCCGCGGTTCTGCAGCAACAGCAGCAGGGAGAGCAGCCGGGACGCGCGCATCAGCCCAGCATGGCACCGGCCGCGTGCGGTGAGCACGCGGCCGGGATGCGGGACGGGTTCAGAGGCTGAGGATGCGGTTCAGCATGTCCCGGTAGCCGCGCAGCTGCACCCGCAGCTGCTCGGTGTCCTCGGTGTCGTTGTTCAGGCCTTCACGCTGCGAGCGCAGGCTGGCGGAGAGCTTCTCGACGGCCTCGTCGACCAGCTTCGCGGCGTCGCCGGCGGCGTCCTTGGGGCTGTCGACGAAACGCAGCTGCACGTCACGCCACCGCTCCTGGAACGTCCGGGCGTCGTCCTGGTCGAACAGGCTGCCGGACTTCTCCGCAGTGCCGGCGGAGGTCGTAGCCGCGGCAGCGGTGGCGGCAGCGGCGACCGGGACGGCCGCTTCGGCGGGCGGCGTGCTGTCGATCGGCGCGCCCGTGGCGGGGTCGACGGCCTTGGGATCGTCGAAGCCACCGTCGTCCTTGAGCGGGGCGTCGTCCTTGAGCGGGGTGGTGTCGGCGGTGTTGCCGTCCGAGGCGGAGCTCTCGAGCGGGGTCTCGGTGGCCGGGTCGACGGCCTTGGGGTCGTCGAAGCCGCCCTCGTCCTTGAGCGCGGCGGACGTCGCCGGGGCCTGGTCATCAAAGGTGGTGACCGAGTCGTCCCGGTTGCCGTCGCCGTCGAGGTCGGGGCGGTCGTCGGACCGCGCGGAGACCGCGCCGGGGCCGGTGTTGCTCGTGTCGTCGAGCGGAACGTCCACCACGTCGTCCGGATCGGTGCGGTCGCGCCCGTCGCGGGTGTCCTCGGCGGTCCAGGTGGCCGGGACGGTGTCGGGTGCGGTGACGGTGCCGTGGCCGGGGTGCCGGTCTGCGTCCGAGTTGACCACGCCGTCGCCCGGGGCGACGTTGGCGTCGTCGCCGACGCCGGTGTCGGCGGCCGAGTCGCGGTCGGTCGCGTCCCACCGGTCGTTGGTCGGGTTGGCCATGGCCGACGCCGCCACCGCGCCGCCGACGGTCGACGCGCCGAAAGCGGTCGGCTGCGGGCTCGGCTCGTGGAACGGCGGCGGGTCGGTGTCCTCGCGGCGGGTCACGTCATCGACCTCCTGGTCCACGACGCCGTCCCGGTCCGGGTCGGCCGCCGTGCTGTCGGCTGGGGTGCGGTCGTCGGCTGCGGGCGGCGTGTTCGACCAGGGCGACGGCGGCCGCTGGTTCGGTACGGCCACCGGCTCGGACCGTACCCGCTCGGGCCCGTCGTCCTGGGCCTGGTCATCGCTGGACTCGCGCGCGTCGTTGGAGAAGAAACGCATGGTCGGCTCCTCAGCGGCTCGTGGCGTCGGGACGGGAGCCCGCGACGTCGCTGTCGTGGTTGTTGATCTGCTGGTTGGGGACCTTGGGCTCGTCCGCCGGGGTGCTCGCGCCCTCGCTGCGGACCGGGTTCTCGCCGAGCAGGTCGGCGAAGAGGGCACGGTAGTGGACCAGCGCCTGCCGCAGGTCCTCGGTGTCCGCCTGGCCGTTCTTGCTGCGCTCGCTGATGGCGTGGGCGTCGCGGTAGTGCTCGAGCGTGCGGGCGTGCTCGACGGAAAGGGTGGCGAGCTGGTCGTCGTAGTCGCCGGTCGGGTAGCCGCGCTCGGCGATGAGCCGGGTGGTCAGCTCGTCGGCGGTCGACACGGCGGTCTCGGGCGCGTCCACGAACTGGATCTGCACCTCTTCCCAAGCCACCGAGTACTTCGCCTTGGACTCGGCGGACAGCGGCTTGAGCTCGAGCTCGGCATGCCGCTTCTCGCGCTCGCGCAGCTCACGCTCGGCATCGGTACGGCTGTCGGCGTCGGCGACGACACGGTCGTACTCGGGCCCGAAGGTCTGCTGCAGCTTCTTGCGGCGGCCGGCCCGCACCGCGAGCAGAATCGCGGCGACGATCACCAGCACGACGATGATCAGGACGATGGTGAGCCAAGCGGACATGGCGTTCCTCCTTCTTCACCCGGAGGTATGCCCACTCAACCAGGGTCATCAATCCGATTCCAGGTGCCGGGGTGAAATCCTCCGCGGGTGCGGCTGAGCGCGGGCCCGGACCGCTTCGACCGCTTCGCGGGTGCTTTGTGGAGATCCATGGCACACCGGCGAGGTGGCTGGGAGCGCATCCATTCCGTATTCTGCCGGAGGCGCACGCAGCACCGATGTCAACGGCCGTCAATCCCTCGTCCGTGGTCACCCGGTTCAGCGTGCCGACGGTCCTGTAATCCCCTCGGGCGGAGTCTGATGCGAACCCGCAACTGGTCGATCCGTTCGAAGATCATCGCGCTGGCCGCGGTCCCGCTGACCGCTCTGCTGGCGCTGTGGGTCTTCGCCACGGGCGTGACCGCCGGCCCGGCGTTGAAGCTGCTCTCGGCGCAGACCCTGGTCGACAAGGTCGGCTCGCCCGGTGAGCGGCTGGTCGGTCAGCTCCAGCTGGAACGGCGGCTCTCTGTCGCGTACCTGTCGGACGACCAGGCCGTGCCGCCCGCGCTGGTCGCCCAGCGCGCCTCGACCGACCGCGCGGCCGCGGATTTCCGCCGCTCGGCCAGCAGCGCCGACGCCCAGGACGCCGCCGACGACGTGCTGCGCACCCGCATCCGGCAGCTCGTCTCCGACCTCGACGGCCTGAACGAGAACAGGCAGCACATCGACCGCCGCGAGGTCGACGTGCTCGGCGCGCAGAACCTCTACAACAGCATGGTGGAGTCCGGCTTCCGGATGTTCGTCGCCACCGCGGCCTTCGGCGACGAGCGGATCGACCGCAAGATCCGCGCGGTGGTCACCATCGCCCGCGGCCAGGACTACCTCAGCCGGACCAACTCCCTGGTCGGCGGCGCGCTGGCGGCCGGCGAGCTCAGCGCGCCCGCCCGCAACGACCTGGTGCAGGCGATCAGCATGTCCCGCTTCCTGCTGGCCGAGGGCGTCACCGACCTGCCCGCGCAGGACCGCACGGCATACCAGAAGCTCAGCACCGGCGCGTCGTTCAGCCGGCTCAGCGAGCTGCAGGACGAGCTGCTCAGTGACAGCCGGCCCGGCACCGCGCTGCCGATCACCGCGGCGGAGTGGCGGCCCACGTTCGACACGGCGACCCAGCAGCTGACCGCGTTCGAGGTCAACGCCGTCGCGGCGCTGCCCGGCGACGCCCGGCCGGTCGCCGTGGACGTGCTGGTCCGCCTCGGTCTGGCCGGCCTGCTCGGCCTGATCGCCTTCATCATCTCGATCATCGTGTCGGTGCGGGTCGGCCGGTCCATGGTCGGCCGGCTGACCCGGCTGCGCGGCGAGGCCCTGGAGATGGCCGGCGAGCGACTGCCGACGGTGGTCAAGCGCCTGCAACGCGGCGAGGCCGTCGACGTCGAGGTCGAGACGCCACCCCTGGAGTACGGCCGGGACGAGATCGGTCAGCTGGGCCGCGCGTTCAACGAGGTCCAGCGCACGGCCGTGCAGTCAGCGGTCGAGGAGGCGAACGTCCGCCGCGGCATCAACGAGGTCTTCCTCAACATCGCCCGGCGCAGCCAGACCCTGCTGCACCGCCAGCTGGCCCTGCTGGACAAGATGGAACGGCGCGAGACCGAGCCGGACGAGCTCGAGGACCTGTACCGCGTCGACCACCTCGCCACCCGCATGCGCCGGCACGCCGAGGACCTGGTGATCCTGGCCGGCGCCGCCCCGGGCCGCGGCTGGCGCAACCCGGTGCCGGTGATCGACGTCGTCCGCGGCGCGATCAGCGAGGTCGAGGACTACAAGCGGGTCGACATCGTCTCGGTCGAGTCGTCGGCGGTGCTGGGCCGGGCCGTCGGTGACGTCATCCACCTGCTGGCCGAGCTGCTGGAGAACGCGGCGTCGTTCTCCCCGCCGCAGACCCGGGTCCAGGTGGTCGGCCAGGTCCTGCCCAACGGGTACGCGCTGGAGATCGAGGACCGCGGCCTGGGCATGTCCCCCGAGGCGCTCGCCGAGGCCAACCGCAAGCTGCTCGAACCGCCGGACTTCGATCCCGCCGACAGCGCCCGGCTGGGCCTGTTCGTGGTGGCCCAGCTCGCCGACCGGCACGGCATCCGCGTCTCGCTGCGACCCAGCGGCTACGGCGGCGTGACAGCGGTCGTGCTGGTCCCCGGCGAGCTGGTCACGACCGGCCAGGGCCAGGCCGCACTGCCGGCCGGCCCGACCCCGCCGGACACGTCCTGGGACAGGCCGCTGGTCGGCACGGGCACTGAGGACCCGACCCGCAGCTCCCTCGGGGCGCTGCAGTGGCAGGGCACGGGCCCGGTTCCGGGAACGGTTCTGCTCCCTCCGGGCCGAGGCCGTCGCCGCTGTCCGGCAGATCGACGATCCGGACCTGGCCGCGAGCGTCCTCGCCGCCTTCGACGTGCCGGCGGTCTGGACCCGCAACGACGACGACCGGCTCTCCGCGCAGATCGTCGAGCTGGCCGAACGCACCCTGGCCGCCCTCGGCCCGGACCGGCCGGAGCAGCGCAGCCGGCTGCTCAGCACGATCGCGCTGGAGCTGCGCGGCACCACCACCGACCGCGGGGAACGGGCAGCACGGGAGGCCGAGGCCATCGCCCGGCGGACCGGGGATCCGGGGCTGCTGGCGTTCGCGCTCAACGCGCGGTTCATGCACACGTTCAGCCGGACCGGGCTGGCTCGGGAGCGGGCTGCGATCGGCGCCGAACTGGTCGCGGTGGCCGCCCGGCATGAGCTGGTCACCTTCGAGGTGCTCGGTCATCTGATCCTGGTCCAGGCACACAGCGCGCTCGGTGAGCCTGCCGTCGCCGATGCCCACGCGCAGGCGGCCGACCAGCTCGCCGAACGTTACGACCTGCCACTGGTCGGGGTGCTGACCCAGTGGTACCGCGCGCTGCGGCTGGCCCTGGACGGCCGGACCGGCGAGGCGGCGGTAGCGTACCGGGCGGCTCAGGCCAGGTTGAACGGCAGCGGCATGCCGGGGATGGCGGACGGGCTGCTTGCGCTGGCCTTGCTCAGCCTGGACCTGGACGGTGCGCCTGATGGTGACTTCGGCCCGTACGAGCCTTGGGCCCGGCCCTTGGTGCTGCTCGTCGGCGGCAGCCGGCAGCGGGCGGCCGCTGCCCTGCGCGCGGTCCCTGAATCGCCGCACGACCTGTTGTGGGAGGCGCGACTGTGTCTGGTCGCCCGCGCCGCGCTGGCCCTCGACGATCAGGACACGCTCGCCCGGGTCCGCGCGGAACTCCGCCCAGCCGCCGGCGAGCTCGCCGGAGCCGGCAGCGGCGTGATCACCCTCGGTCCAGTAACCGATTACCTGGGGCAACAAGCCCCTCGTCCATCCTGACCGATCGTTCCGGTCGACGGTCACCTCAGGGCTCCGAACAGTCAGGAATGCCCCCTACCAACGTCGATTTCCGGCCCGGGCGCCCTTCATCGCGATGCCGAACGCGAATAAGCCAGGGAGGATGCATCGGTAGGTCGATCAAGGGAGTGACCAGGCATGGCGCAGATCCACCACTTCGAGCACGGCTGGCTGACGCCGACGTTCAGCTACACGCTGTCCGTGCTGGGATCACTGCTCGGGCTGGTGTGCGCTGTCCGGCTGCGCACGGCGCCGAGCGCCGGCTGGCGCGTCTGGTGGCTCACCCTCGCGGCGGTCGCGATCGGCGGCACCGGCATCTGGACCATGCACTTCGTGGCGATGCTGGGCTTCAGCGTGGTGGGCATGCCGATCCGGTACGACGTCCCGGTGACCGCCCTGAGCGCGCTGATCGCCATCGGCGCCGTCGCCATCGGCCTGTCGATCGCCGCCCGCGGCACCAAGGTCCAGGGCGCCCGCCTGATCATCGGCGGCCTCTTCGCCGGCCTGGGCGTGGCCGCGATGCACTTCACCGGCATGTACGCGATGCACCTCGACGGCACCATCGACTACATGACCAGCCGCGTCGTAGCGGCGGTGGCGATCGCGGTGGTGGCGGCGACCGTGGCGCTGTGGCTGGCCATGACGGTGCAGCGCCCCCTGGCGATCGTGGCGTCGGCCCTGGTCATGGGCGTCGCGGTCAACGGCATGCACTTCACGGGCATGTCGGCGATGTCGGTCCACCCGGACCCCGCGGCGACCGGCGCGTCGGTGACGGGAGCGAACGCGAGCACGCTGCTCATCCCGATCGGCCTGACGGTCATCTTCGGCGTCCTGGGCCTGGTGTACGCCCTGATGGCGGCGCCGACCGAGGAGGACCGGGCGGCGGCCGCGTACCTGGCCGCGCGGCTGGAGCGCGAGAACGACGACGACCTGTACGAGCCCGCGCCGCAGCAGGGACCCAACGGGCGGCGGATGCCGACGGGTGGGGCTGCCTGGACTTTCCGGGACCGCGCGGGCCAGTAGTCGCCACTTTTCCCACGGGCGTCGATCATTTCTGATCGGCGCCCGTCGCGCATTTCAGCCTGCCGAGCGACCCCGCTCACGCCAAACGGCGGAAGGGCCAGCCGCGTTACGCGACTGACCCTTCCGACCTGACTGCTCTGGGGTGACCGACGGGACTTGAACCCGCGACCCCCGGGACCACAACCCGGTGCTCTACCAGCTGAGCTACGACCACCATGCCGCCTTGCCGCGGAACCCCGCGACGCGTGCCGGACAAGCATAGCGGCAGCACCGGCCGACTCGTCGACCGGGTTACCGCTCGGCGTGGCTCAGAGCTCCGCCGCGATCGCCCGGGCCTGGTCGACGTCCGGGCCCGGCAGCGGCACGAACACCGTGCGGCGGTAGTACTCGAGCTCGCGGATGCTCTCGCGGATGTCGGCGAGGGCCCGGTGCGCCAGGCCCTTCTGCGGCTGGCCGAAGTACACCCGCGGATACCAGCGGCGGGCCAGCTCCTTGATCGAGGAGACGTCGATCATGCGGTAGTGCAGGAAGTCGTCCAGCGCCGGCATGTCGCGGGCCAGGAAACCCCGGTCGGTGGCGATGGAATTGCCACACAGCGGCGCCGAGCGGGGATTGGGCACAAACTGCTTGATGTACGCGAGGACGGCCTCTTCGGCCTCCGCCATGGTGACGGTGGAACGGCGTACCTCGTCGGTGAGGCCGGACTTGGCGTGCATGTCACGCACGACCTCCGGCATCGCGTCCAGGGCCGCATCGTCGGCATGGATGACGAGGTCGATGCCGTCGCCGAGAACGTCGAGATCGGGACCGGTCACCAACGCGGCCACCTCGATCAGGGCATCTTTGCCCAGGTCGAGACCCGTCATCTCACAGTCGATCCACACCAGAAGATCCGCCACCCGCTCAGCCTACGCGCCGGGCGGAAACCGTGTCGCCGCGTCCGCCGTACCCACCCGCCGGGGACACCACACCCGCACCGGGCACGTTCACCCTGGATTGTCCGTATTAGCCCCAGGACTACCCAGTTCGGCCGTGCAGGGGTTAAAGTGTGCTTAACGGACGAAGCCCCCCTTCGGTTACTCCGTTCCCCCGGTAAAAGGGCCCTCCGCGTCGGCAGCGCGGAGGGCCCTTTTCGGATATCTGAAGTTGTGCACCGACCACTGGGCGGCCGCAACCCTTCTAAGGGTCACGGCCGCCCCGGCTTACGCCCGATCAGTCCTTGGAACGCGAGCCACCCTTACGCGGCGGCCGGGTGACCTTGATCGGCGGCTCCTGGGTAGCCGGATCAGGCGCGGGCAGCCCGGAAGCAGTGACATTCTTCCGCCGCCGCCGAGCGGCCGAGTCACCCCCGAGCAACTCCGCAACCTCAGCCTTGTACGCCGCCAGCCGCGAAAGCGAACCGTCCGGCTTGCGCTTGCCCTTGTCGCCCTTGTCCGCCTCGGCCTGCCCAACCTCAGCCTTGCCCGACTCGGCCTTGTCCCGCTCGGCCTTGTCCGCTTCGACCTGGTGTGCCTTGGCCCTGTCAGCGTCGACCCCGGTCGACTTGGCCTTATCGGTCGCTTCCGCGCCATCGGCCGGGCGGGTGTCAGCCAGGCGAGCATCCGCCGGGCGGGTGTCAGCCGGGCTGGCATCCGCTGGGCGGGTGTCAGCCAGGCGAGCATCCGCGGGACGGGTGTCGGCCGGGCGGGTGTCCGCCGGGCTGGCATCCGCTGGACGGGTGTCGGCCGGACGGGTGACAGTGTTCGGCTGAGCCTGCGCGCTGGTCGGACGGGCACGCTGCTCGGTGATGTGCGGATCAGATTTCCCAGCCTTGACCGCCTCCGCCGCGGCCGTCTCCGCCTGGGTCGCCTCGGCCCGGATCCGCTCCGCCGGCATCGGCTCTGACCGCGCCGTCGCTGGCTTCGTCGCCTCGGCCCGTGTCGTCTGAGCCACAGTCGGCTCCGTTCGCGGGGCCGGGCTGCTCGGCGTGTTCTGCCTCGC
>NZ_JBEZGQ010000216.1:0-10499 GCF_040650095.1 Actinoplanes sp. NPDC048791
CCACGATCGTGCGCCGCTCTCCCACACCCACCATTGGATCAGTCCGGGCGCGCGGCCGGGCTACGGTGGAGATCATGGTTGCGCTCGGGTACCGCCACGACCGGGTCGCTGCCCTGGCCGGCGTGGCAGTCCTGGCCGGCGCGCTCACCATGCTCGCCGGGCTGGTCGCCGCGCCCGGCCCCTGGACCGAGGGCTACGTCAGCGAGGCGGGCACGACCGGCATGCCGCTGGCGATCGCGTACCGCTGCGGGCTCGTCGGGCTGGCCGTGGGGGTGGCGCTGCTGGGCCGGGTCCTGGGACGTGACTCGCGGCCGGTGGCGACACTGCTCGGCATCGCGGCGCTGCTGGCCGGCACGTCGGGCGTGGTGCCGTGCACCAGCGGCTGCCCGCTCCCGCCGTACGAGCCGACGACCGTGGCCGACGTCAGCCACACCGCGGCCAGTGTCATCGGCATGGTGCTGCTGGCCGGGGCCATGGCGCTGGTGGCCCTGTCGGCACCCTTCGGGCCGGTGCTGCGCCGCCTGTCCACCACCGCTGTCGCGATCATCGTGCCGCTCGGTGCCGTCCTCGGGCTGACCATGTTGCTGTCCGGGCGCGGGCCGGTGAGCGCCACTCTCGAACGGGCGGCGCTGGTGGTGGCGGTGAGCTGGCTGGTCGGCACGTCGATCGTGGCCGCTACGGTCCGCCGTACCCGCCCGGAAACCAGACCCGGCAGCCGTGCGATCGTCGGTGGATGACGTCCCCGACCGTCGACGCCGGGCCGCGGCCCGGACCGACTCCCCGCCAGCGCCGCATCGACCTCGGCATCGCCGTGGCCATGGCCACGGTCGCGGTGCTCAACGTCTTCCTGGCCCGCAGTGTCGGTCTGTTCGCCTCCAGCTCGGCACCCTCGGTGACCGAGCAGCTCGGTTGGTCACTGGTGGTGACGCTGCCGCTGATCTGGCGGCGCAGCCATCCCGATGTCGTCGCGGTGCTGGTCGCGGTCTTCTTCATCGCGGCTCAGATCCGCGGTTCGCAGGAGCAGCAGCTGGCCTCCGGGGCCCTCTGCGTCGCGATCTACACCCTCGGCGCCTGGGGCCGCAACCGGCGCCGGAGCCGCCGGCTGCGCCTGGTGATCATCGCCGCGATGTTCAGCTGGCTGGCCGTCGCCTGGTTCCTGGCCCACGACGAGGTCTTCGCGGACGGACCGCCCGGCGCCTCCGGCGAGCTGCCCCCGCTGCTGGCGGCCCTGCTCAACAGCGCCATCATCAACGTGGCGTTCTTCGGCTTCGCGTACGCCCTGGGCGAGGCGGCCCGGCGGCAGTGGCAGCTCGAACGGCGGACGACCGAGCTGCGGGCGGCGCAGGCGGTGGCCGGTGAGCGGGCGGTCATCGGCGAACGGGTCCGGATCGCCCGCGAGCTGCACGACGTCGTCGCCCACCACGTGTCGGTGATGGGCATCCAGGCCTCGGCCTGCCGCCGGATGCTGGACAAGGACCCCGAGCGGGCCCGTACGGCCCTGACAGCCGTCGAGGACAGCGCCCGGACCGCCGTGGACGAGCTGCGGCGGATGCTGGGCGCGTTGCGCGACACCGGCGGCGCCGGCGAGCAGCCGCCGGCCGAGGCCACCCTGGAACGGGTCGACGAGCTGGTGGCCCGCGCCCGGGAGGCGGGTCTCACCGCGACCTGCAATGTGTACGGCGACCCGGTGCCGCTGCCCGGTTCCGTGTCGCAGGCGGCGTACCGGATCATCCAGGAGGCCGTGACGAACACCCTGAAGCACGCCCACGCGTCCACCCTGGACATCCGGATCCGGTACCTGGCCGGGGAGCTGGAGGTCGACGTGGCCGACGACGGCCGTGGCGCCGTCCGCGCTCCGGCCGGTGGACTCGGCCTGATCGGCATGCGGGAACGCGTCGCGGTGCACGACGGCGTGCTGGAGAACGGACCGCGCACCGGCGGCGGCTACCGCGTCCGCGCGCGGCTGCCCCTGTCCCGGGCCCTGACCACCGCCGGGGAGCAGCGATGATCCGGGTGCTGCTGGCCGACGACCACCAGCTGGTGCGGACCGGTTTCCGGGCCATCCTGGAGAGCGAGGACGACATCGAGGTGGTCGGGGAGGCCGCCGACGGCATCCAGGCGGTCGCCCTGGCCGGCCGGCTGCGACCCGACGTGATCCTGATGGACGTCGAGATGCCCGGCATGGACGGGCTGGAGGCCACCCGGCGGGTCACCGCGCACGACGGCCCGTCGGTGCTGATCCTGACCACGTTCGACCGCGACGACTACCTGTTCGCCGCGCTCCAGGCCGGGGCCAGCGGCTTCCTGCTCAAGAACGGCACCCCGGAGGCGCTGACCGAGGCGATCCGGGTGCTGGCGGCCGGGGACGCGCTGCTGGCGCCCGCGATCACCCGCCGGGTCATCGAGACCTTCGCCAACCCGGCCCTGCGGCAGCCCGGCGCCGGGACCCGGCTGGCCGAGCTGACCCCGCGGGAGCACGAGGTGCTGGTGCTGATGGCCGGTGGGGCCACCAACGCCGAGATCGCCGGGCGGCTGCGGCTGGGCGAGACCACCGTCAAGACGCACGTGAGCCGGGTGCTCATGAAGATCGGGGCCCGGGACCGGACGCAGGCGGTTGTGCTCGCGTACGAGCTCGGGGTGGTGCGGCCCGGGTCCTCCTAGCGGAGGACCCAGGTGATCATCCTCGGGCCGGACTCGCGGGCGGCGAAAGCGCCCTAGCGTGGTCACCATGACCAACGTGCTGAAAGTCGAGGCCGTCAGTCGCAGCTTCGGGGACCGCCGGGTGCTCGAGGACGTCTCGTTCACTGTGGAGGCCGGGCGGATGACCGGCTTCGTCGGCGCGAACGGCGCCGGCAAGACCACGACGATGCGGATCATGCTCGGCGTGCTCGCGGCGGACGCCGGCGAGGTGACCTGGCAGGGCGTCCCGCTCACCCGGGAGCTGCGGCACCGCTTCGGTTACATGCCGGAGGAACGCGGCCTCTATCCCAAGATGACCATCAGTGACCAGATCGTCTATCTGGGCCGGCTGCACGGGCTGAGCGCCGAGGCGGCCCGCCGCAACACCGCCGCCCTGCTGGAGCGCCTCGGGCTGAGCGACCGCGCCGGCGAGCAGGTGGAGAAGCTGTCGCTCGGCAACCAGCAGCGGGTGCAGATCGCCGCCGCGCTGGTGCACGACCCCGAGGTGCTGGTGCTGGACGAGCCGTTCTCCGGGCTCGACCCGCTGGCCGTCGACGTGGTCGTCGGCGTGCTGCGGGAGCGCGCGTCCGCGGGCGCCCCGGTGCTGTTCTCCAGCCACCAGCTCGACGTGGTCGAGCGGCTCTGCGACGACCTGGTGATCATCGCGGGCGGCCGGATCCGGGCCTCGGGCAGCCGGGCCGAGCTGCGGGCCGGTTACGCGCTTCCCCGCTTCGCCGTCGAGGTCGACACCGACGCCGGCTGGCTGCGCGACCACCCGGGAGTGACGCTGATCGACCTGGACGGCGCCCGCGCGGTCTTCGACCTCGCCCCCGGCGCCGATGACCAGGAGGTGCTGCGCGCCGCGCTGGCCCGGGGCCCGGTCCGTTCCTTCGGTCCCGTCACGCCGTCGCTCGCCGAGATCTTCCGAGAGGTGAACCAGTGACCACCCTTGCCGCCGCCCGGCTCGTCGCCGCCCGCGAGATCCGGGTCAAGCTCCGGGACAAGACCTTCCTGATCAGTACGGCCTTCTTCCTGCTGATCGCCATCGCCAGCACCGTGCTGCCGGGGCTGCTCGACGGCGGCCCGGCCAAGGTCGCCACGACCGACCGTACGGTGGCCACGGCGCTGCAGCAGGCCGGCCTGGAGGTGCGGACGGTCACCACCGACGCCGAGGCGGAACGGCTCGTGCGCGACGGCGACGTGGAGGCGGCCGTGGTCGCCGGCCCGACCGTGCTCGCCCTCGAGGAAGCCCCGAGCGAGGTGGTCGAGGCGCTCAGCACCGCGCCGCCGGTGCGGTTGCTCGACCCGGACGCCACCGACCCGTTCCTGGCCTTCGTCGTGCCGTTCGCGCTGGCCTTCCTGTTCTTCATGACCTCGTTCACCTTCGGGCTGCAGATCGCGATGAGCGTGACCGAGGAGAAGCAGACCCGGATCGTCGAGATCCTGGTGGCCAGCGTGCCGGTACGGGCGCTGCTGGCCGGCAAGGTGGCGGCGATGACGTTGCTGGCGTTCGGGCAGATCGCCCTGATCGCGGTGGTCGCGCTGGTCGGGATGCAGATCGCCGGGGTGGACGCGGACGTGACCGCCCTGGTCGGGCCGACGATCGCCTGGTTCCTGCCGTTCTTCCTGATCGGCTTCATCATGCTGGCCACCCTGTGGGCCGGGGTGGGCGCCCTTGCAGCGCGGCAGGAGGACATCAACGGCGCCTCGGCACCCTTGCAGCTCGCGGTGATGGGCCCGTTCTTCGCGGTGCTGTTCCTGCGGGAGAACGCCGCGGCGATGACCGCGCTGTCCTACATCCCGTTCTCCGCGCCGATCGCGATGCCGGTGCGCCTGTTCACCGGGGACGCGGCGGGCTGGGAGCCGGTGGTGTCCCTGCTCGTGCTGGCGGTCTCCACGGTGGTGTTCCTCGCCGTCGGCGCCCGCGTCTACGAGGGGTCGCTGCTGCGCACCAACGGGCGGACGTCCTTCGCGACCGCCTGGCGCAGCCGCTCCACGGTCGGCTGACGCCTCGCTTGTGCCGCCGGGTCGCTCAAGCGACCCGGCGGACGATCGACAGCAGGGACTGCTCGACGTCCTCGATGGACCGTTCCGGCTGGAACACCAGCCAGTCGACCGCCACGACCAGCCCCACCCCGAACAGCGCCGACGAGGCCACCCGCACGTCGAGGTCATCGGGCAGATCCCCGGAGTCGACCCCGGCCTGGACGGTCTCGGCGATCACCCCGATCGCCTGCTCCCGCAGCAGCACCAGCGTCTGCTGCCACTCCCGGTTGGTGCGCCACATCTCCGAGAGCAGCAGCTGAGCGAAGGCCCGGTACCGGCGGATGTACTCCAGCTGGGCCCGGATCAGCGCGTCGACCGCCTCCCGGGGCGGCAGGCCGGCGACCGCCGCCCGGAACTCGTCGGTGAGCAGCCCGATCCCGTGCCGCAGCAGCTCCTCGAAGAGAGCCGTCTTGGAGGCGAAGTTGTAGTAGACGGTGCCCTTGGCGACCTTGGCCCGCAGCGCGATGTCGTCGACCGTGGTCGCCGAGAAGCCCTGCTCGGCGATGAGCTCCACCGCCGCCTCGAACAGGCGCTGCCGGGTGTCCTCACGCCTGCGGGTCCGTCCGTCCACGATTGTCAGATCACCAGCTCCGGATGCAGGTCGGACGGGGTCAGCCGCCGCGACCGATGGGCCACCGCCACGGTCAGGGCCAGCGCCGTGAGCCCGTAGCCGAGCAGCGCCAGTGCGCCGGTGACCACCGTACCGGCCGGGCCACCGTCGATCGCGTGGCGCAGGGCGTCCACGACGTAGGTCATCGGCAGCAGCGGGTGCACGGCCTGGAAGAAGTCCGGCGAGGTCTGCACCGGGTAGGTGCCACCCGACGACGTCAGCTGGAGCATCAGCAGGGCCAGCGCGGCGATCCGGCCGGCCGGGCCGAGCGCGGCCCCGAGCAACTGCATGATCGCCGCGAAGGCGGTCGCCGTCAGCATCAGCAGACCGAGGGTGAGCAGCGGGTTGACCGGGTTGAGGCCGAGGCCGAAGACCACCACGGCGAACAGCAATGATGCCTGGGTCAGCCCGATCGCCACCGCCGGCAACAGCCCGGCCAGCGCCACCCGGTACGCGGGCGCCCCGGACACCACGTACCGGCGGTTCAGCGGGCGCAGCACCATATAAGTGATCATGGCACCCACCCAGAGCGCCAGGGCCAGGAAGTACGGGGCGAAACCCACGCCGTACGTGGCGGCCGGGTGGCGCACCGTACGGTTCAGGGCGACCGGGTCGCTGAGCACGTCCGCGCGCTGGGACGGGTCGTCGCCGTACCCCGGCAGTTGCTCCGCCCCGTCGGCCAGCCCGGACGCCAGCTTGGCGGTACCGCTGCGCAGGTCACCGAGGCCGGAGGCGAGCTGATGGCCGCCGGTCGTCAGCGAGTCGAGGCCGCCGTCCAGCTCACGCGCGCCGGACGCCAGCCGGAAGATCCCCCCGCGCAGGTCGTCGGCCCCGGCCGCGGCATCGGCGGCCCCGCTGTTGAGCCGCTGGGCCCCGGTGGCGAGCTCGCCGAGGCCGGCGGCGAGCCGGTCGACGCTGCTGCGGGCGTTGGCGACATCGTCGGCCAGGTGCGGCGCGGCCTTCGCGACCTCACGGGCGGTCGCGGCGACCTCGTGCAGCCGGGCGCTCAGCGCGTCCAGGTCGGCGGAGTGGACCGTGGACTGCACCCGCTCGGCCGCGCTGACCAGCTGCCGCACGAGGTCCTTCATCTCGGCCAGCTGCGGGGTGTCCTCGGGCAGCGCGTTGATGTACTTCTGCAGCTCCCGGGCCCGCCGCACGGCGTCCCCGGCTGCGTCGTCCAGCTTGTCGACGTTGCGGGCGAGCAGGTCGGCGCCGTCGGCCACCTGGTCGGCGGCGTCGGCGATCAGCTCGGCGTTCTGCCGCAGCAACGGCTCGACCTTGTCGGCGGCGGTGTCGACCGCGGTCGCGAGCTGCCGGCCGCCGGCCGCCGCCTGCTGCGTACCGGTGGCGAGCTGGGCCGCCCCGGCCTGCAACGTGGCCAGGCCGTCGGCGAGGTCGTCGGCGCCCTGCGCGGCACTGCCGAGACCGTTGGACAGCTGCCCGGCGCCGCGGTCGGCGTCGGTGAGGCCGCCGGCCAGCCGGTCGGCGCCGCTGCTCGCGTCACTCACCCCGTCCTCCAGCTTCGCGGCGCCGTCGGCGGCCCGCTCGGACTCCTTCTTGGCGTCGGTGAAGCCGATCAGCATCTTGTCGAAATAGCCGGCCTGGGCCCGCTGGGCGGCGGCGGCCTGGACCTCCTGGAACGCGGTCCGGGAGAAGACGCCGGAGAGGTAGTTGGTGGCGTCGTCGTTGATGACCACCAGCCGGGAGGACGTCGGGGTGGCGTCGGGATCCGGGCCGGTGGTCAGGTCCTGGGAGAAGTCCCGCGGAATGCGCAGAGCGAGCTGGTAGCTGCCGTCGGCGAGGCCGGCCTGGGCGCCACGCTCGTCGGTGACGTGCCAGTCGAAGACCTCCCGCTTGATCAGCTCATCGGCGAGATCCTGGCCGGCGTGGACCTTGGTGCCGTCACTGGCGGTGGCGGTGACGTCCTCGACGACGAGGGCGGCGGGGATGTGGTTGAGCCGGCCGTAGGGGTCCCAGAAGGCGTAGAGGTAGAGGGCGCCGTAGAGGAGGGGGACCACGCAGAGGACTACGAGGGCGGCTGCGGGGAGGCGGCCGCGCAGGAAGCGGCGCAGCTCGAAGCCGGCGAGCCGGACGCTGGACAAACCGGTCATGACTTCTCCTCCTGCGCGTTGCCGTCGGGCTGGGGGTCGCTCTCCCCCGCCGCCGGGTCTCCGTCGGCCCGCGTCTCCGCTTCGGCTTCCGCCTCGGTCCCGGCCGGCGAATCGGCTTCTGCGGCCACCTCCACCTGAGCCGGCGCCTCAAGATCAAGCGCTGCTTCGGTCTCGGTCGCTGTGCCCTGATCCGCTTCGTGTTCCTCCACCGGCGACTGCCACGCGGCGTCATCAACGACGGCCGGTGCCGGCTCCGGCGATTGCGCCGCACCGAGCCGTACCACTGTGGACACCCGTCCCGGGTCGACCTCGCGCGCCGTCACCAGCACGGCGATACCGTCCGCCGCGATCGACTCCAGCTGCGCCCACAACTCCCGCGTCTCGCCCGCGTCCAGACCTTCATCCACCGCATCCAGCGCGATCACCCGAGGCCGTTCCAGCCGAGCCAGCACCAGCCCCAGCAACTGCCGCTGGAACGGGCTCAGCTCGTACCCCTTCAGCTGCGGGTCAAGGCCGAGCAACGGCACCTGCCCGGCCTCCCGCGGGGGCCGGCCGGTCAGCAGCAACCGCTCCCGCACGTGCTCGATCACCGTGAGCACCGGCTCGGGCGCCGTCACGTCGGGCACCCAGCCCAGCGCGGCCGACCCGGTGACCCGGCCCGCCGTGAGCTTGAAGCGGTGCGACAGCGCGAGCAGCACCGTCGTCCGCCCGCTGCCCGGCGGGCCGACGATCGCCACGATCTCTCCCGGCTCGACGCTCACGTCGAGGTCTTGGAAGAGCCACCGGCGGCGGTGGCGTACGCCCGCCCCGGTAGCGGTCAGAACCGGCATCACGACACCCACTTTTCGAACTGACTGGTCAGTTCAAATAGTTGCTCGTGATGCCCGTCGATGGAAGTGACAGTGGTGGACCTCACCTCGATCACAGGGCAGGATCGGGAGATGCCGACGCGATGGGGAATGACCGTACCGCTGGGCGGGGTGCCGCTGGCCGAGCACGCCGCGGTGTTCGCAGCCCTGGCCGACGCCGGTTTCACCGACTTCTGGTCATCCGAGGTGGCCGGCACCGACGCCTTCACCCCGCTGACCCTGGCCGCCGCCTGGCAGCCGCAGGCCCGGCTGGGGACGGCGATCACTCCGGTCTTCACCCGCGGCCCGGCCCTGCTCGCGATGACGGCCGCCGCGCTGGCCGAGGCCGCGCCGGGCCGGTTCCAGCTCGGCATCGGCGCGTCTTCTCCGGTCGTCGTCGGTGACTGGAACGCGGCCGACTTCACCAAGCCGTTCGCCCGCAGCCGGGACATGCTGGAGTTCCTGCGCGCGGCGCTGGCCGGCGAGGTGGTCGACCGTGAGTTCGAGACCTTCCGGGTCCGTCGTTTCAAGCTCGAGCGCCCGCCCGCGACCCCGCCGGCGGTGCTGCTCGCCGCTCTGCGTCCCGGCATGCTCCGGCTGGCCGCGTCCGCCGCCGACGGCGTGATCCTGAACTGGCTGGCGGCCACCGACGTGCCCCGGGCGCTGGCCGAGGCCAAGTCCGACCGGCCGGACTTCGACGTGGTGGCGCGCATCTTCGTGTGCCCGACCGAGGACGCCGCCTACGCCCGTACGGTCGGCCGCCGGATGATCGCGGCCTACCTGACCGTCCCGGCGTACGCGGAGTTCCACCGCTGGCTCGGCCGCGAGCCCGCCCTGGCTCCGATGTGGACGGCGTGGGCGGCCGGCGACCGCAAGGGCGCGCTGGCGGCGATCCCGGACGAGGTGGTGGACGAGCTGATCGTGCACGGCTCACCGACGCAGTGCCGCGAGCACGTGGCGCGTTACGCCGCGGCCGGCGTCGACGTCCCGGTGATGGCCCTGGTGCCGACGCCGGAATTGCAGCAGGGCGGCGCCGCGGCCCTGGGTGAGCTCATCGCCGGGCTGGGCCGGCCTTAGAAGAGGACGGTGGCGAAGCTGCCGTTCGGCACGAAGCCGCAGCGCGCGTAGACCCGGCGGGCGGGCGCGTTGTAGTCGTTGACGTACAGGCTCACGGTGGGTGCCACCCGGCGCAGCGCGTCGCGCAGCACCGCCGCCATCGCTCCCGCGGCCATGCCGTGCCCCCGGAACTCCGGGTCGACCCAGACTCCCTGCACCTGCGTGGTGCGCCGGGTGACGATGGCCAGCTCGGCCTTGAACACGACCCGGTCGCCGACGAACCGCGCGTAGGCCCGCTTCGAGCGCACCAGCTCGGAGATCCGCCGCTTGTAGCCGCGCCCGCCGTCGTCGATCAGCGGCGAGACGCCGACCTCCTCGGTGTACATCGCCACCGCGGCCGGGAAGAGCTGGTCCACCTCGCCCGGCTGCACCAGGCGCACCTCGGGGTCGGGGGCGATCGGCGCCTCCCGGTCGGCGACCAGCAGCGGCTGGTGCGGCCGCACGTCACGGGCCGGACCCCAGTGCCCGCCGAGGCGTTCCCAGAGGTCGAGCACGGCGTCGGCCCGCCCGATGATCGACGAGCAGATGCGCGGCTCGGCGCCGAGCAGGTCGGCGTAGGCGGCCACCGCGGCCGGCGTTGTGCACACCGGCACGAGGTGAGCGCCGGACCAGCAGAGCGATTCGATGCGGCGGCCCGTGCCGTACCCGTAGATCCGGCCGTCGGAGCGCCACCAGTTGAGCCCATGCGCAGCCACACGCTCGGCGATCTGCGCGCCGGCGTACGGGTCTTGGTCGAGGATCCGCTCGACCGTCGCCCGCTCGGACTCGCCGAGCTGGCGGATGGGCACCGTCAACACAGCTACCAGATTGCCAGATGGCAGGCCGGATACACCCGCGCCGCCCCCTCCGATCGGAGAAACCCTTGCGTCTGACATGTTGCCGATATATCGTCTAACTATCGACAACAGATCGGAGAAGGTCATGCGACACCACCACATGCACGAGGGCCACGGTCACCCCGGCAGCCTGCGCGAGGGCCTCATGCGCGGCTTCGGCTTCCCGCCCGGATTCCCGTTCGGCCAGGGCGGCCCGGGCTTCGGCGGTCCCGGATTCGGCGGCTTCGGCCCCGGCGGGCCAGGCGGGCGCGGC